>CAKRKO010000070.1 GCA_934358495.1 uncultured Eubacterium sp.
AGAAAAAGGGTATTTTGTATACCAATACGGTACTCTCCTTTTTTATCGGAGCATGCTATGGTGCAGTAGCAGTCAATGCGTTTGCAGTGCGTGCGGCATATCTTGGATTTGTGCCGCTGACAACCGGTTGGATTCTGGTGGTAAAACACAGCATGGTACTTGAATCGGAACGTCCGCAGGAAATTGCAAAAGAAGCAGCGACAGAACTGGAAGATGCAGAACTTCTGGAGGCAGAACAGAAGTAAAATACGAAATAAAGGTTTTTAAACATGGTATTTTACAAGACCAATTATGCGCAGGAACTTCAGGATGAAGGAATTGATACCATATTGAAAAAGTAACCGAAAACGGCAGTCTTAACGTTGTTTTGACTGTCGTTTTTTTATGAATTCGGAAGAAAGGCTCGTGTAAGTGAATGTCCAAAGAAAGCCCACGGTTTCCCGGAAATATAAATTGTATTGATTTTCAAATAATGCTATACTTTAAATAATATACAGTATAAAAGTCCTAGGGAGAATTATGATGAAAGAGATAAACGAAGTATGGGCCGGCTGGCAGCCCGAATCGCTGATCGGTGAGGGGGGATTTGGAAAAGTCTATAAAGCGCGCAAAACTTTATTTGGAGAAGAGACATGGAGCGCTATCAAAGTAATTCACATTCCAAATGATCCGGCAGAGATAGCAGAGATGCGAGCATCTGGTATGAGTGCAGCTAATATTCAGGAATATTATAAAGCAAGTGTGAAGCAGCTGGTGAACGAAATCAAGCTGATGGATAAGATGAAAACAGCCAGTCATATCGTAACGATTGAAGATTATGAAGTGGAAGAAGAGACAGAGACACTTGGCTGGACTATTTATATCCGAATGGAGCTTTTGACCAATTTAGCTACGCATATCAAAGAAAAAGGTATGATGACACCGGATATTATTCAAATGGGAATCGATATTCTGACCGGACTGGAGTTTTGCCATGAGAGTAATCTGATTCACAGAGATATCAAACCGGGCAATATATTTGTTTCTGATTTTGGCGAATATAAGATTGGTGATTTTGGTATTTCCAAGGAGATTGAGCGTACAAGTACGACGCTTTCACAAAAAGGAACGAAGACCTATATGGCGCCTGAGATCATCAGAATGGAACCATATGGAAAACTGGTCGATATCTATGCGCTTGGTCTGACTTTATATGAGATTTGTAACCATGGCCGTATGCCATTTTTGCCACCTTTTCCGCAGCCTTATTTCCCAATGGATCGGGAGAAGGCTATTTTGCAGAGGCTGGAAGGAAAGCCGCTCCCGGAGATTGCGGGAATTGGTCGACTCAACGATATTATTATGAAAGCGTGTGCATTTGATCCGAAGGACCGTTATCAGAGTGCAGCAGAGATGAAGGCAGACCTTCAGGCGTTGGCGAAGGAACAACCGCAGCCTTCAAAGCAGCCGGAACAGCCAAAAGATGCAGATATTGATAAAACGGTATATTCTGTCGGAATCGATAATTTAAATGATATTGAAAAATTTTTGAAAGGTATGAAAACAGGAGATAAACCAGACGATACACCGAAAGAGCCATCTTCTGTTCCGAAGCCGGAAGAACCATCCAAACCAGAGGAAGAGAAAAAATATAAAATAGATAAAGAACAGATTTTAGCATATGTATTGCAGAAATTCTGGGAAAACGAGGGGATCAGATTACAGGATGATTCTCTGACCCTGATGCGTGTACAGGAAGCTTGTGTAAAAGCCCAGGTTGTCATGGAAAAAGAAGGGGAATACCACATGGAAATTCCTTACATCACGATCACTGACGAAGGTGCAAAAAATCTGGATATGATGATTTTTGCAGAGAATCTGATTTCTTCTGAAGATGGGTCGGATAATTCGTCTGCAGGAGGAAATAAAAACGAGGATTCTTTGCAGCAGTTTTGTATTAATTGCAAAAATATAGCATACCTCTTTTTCCCGCATGGATATTTTTGCCCATCCTGCCATCAGTTGTTTTTGACAAAGGAAACAGAAAAAAGTCTGGAAATGAAAGAAATCTGGGATGATACCGTTTCTTTAGGTACACCGGAAGAAAGAGTGTTTTTCTATCGAAGACTTTTGAAAGTGGATGAGAATAGCGCACAGGTGCATTTGCGTCTGGCAGGAAGTCTGCAGGAGCTTGGGAAAAAAGCGGATGCATTTCAGCATTTGCAGGAAGCAGTGAAGTTAGACAAGCGGGATGCAGCGATTTATCATCAGCTTGCAAGTTATTACATAGAACAGAATGATTATCAGATGGCATTTAGTCATGAAGAAAAAGCATATGATTTGTGGCAAAAGGGACAGTGTACGATAAATTCTGTAGAAAAGATGATGTATCAGAATTTTGCACTTTATTATGAAAAGCAGGGAGATTCGAAACGTGCATTTGAATTCCTGATAAAGGCAAAAAAAGCAGGATTACCAGTGGCAGCTGTTGATTCACTGATTAAGAATTATCAGATTGGTCTGGCATATACCAGAGCACAGATTTCAGAGATTATTGAAGCACACCGGGCAGATTTTGGATTTGGAAATAAGAAGAATCTGTCGGAACAGCCGAATAATAAAATCCGTGAAATGTTTGGAATTCCGGCAAATGAAATCATTTACCAGCATATATCACCGATGAAAGGCGGTGCAATGCGGGGAATGGTACTGGCAGCAGACAGATTTTACTTTTGTTCTGAGAAAGAACCGCAGGGATATTTTGTTATTAATTATATTCATTTATCATACAATCGTAACATTTCACAAGATGGAAAAAATATTGTGATTTCTAATGTTTTTTCCAAGAAGGCAGGTGCCACGGGAGATGCTGTGATCAGCGTGGGTGGCGATGCGGCAAACAGTATGCAGGTGCTGCAGGAAATTCAGCAGTTGTATACAGTGGAATAATAAAGGATGCAGGAAAACGTGAGCAGAAGGAAGTATAAAATAGATGCTTGTGTTGCCACAGATGCAGGCAGGATCAGAGTGCAAAATGAAGATAATTTTATTTTTGCAGGGCAGATGAATGAAACGGGAGCATCCCGTCTGGAGTTTTGGCGGGAGCTTGAGATGACACAGCCTGTAGTGTTTGGCGTTTTTGACGGCATGGGTGGAGAAGCATATGGAGAGAGAGCGTCTTTTCTCATGGCAGATACCTGTCAGCAATACCGGCTTCATGCCGGTTACCTAAAGGAAGATGCAAAAGCACTCTGTTGCATCGGAAATGAGCGTGTGTGCCGGGAAGAAGAACAACGTAAGGCGTCCATGGGTACAACGGCAAGTATGATTATTTTTCATGAAAACGCATTGATCTGTAATGTGGGAGACAGTCCGATTTTTTTATATCGAGGCAGAATGTTATATCCAATCTACGAAGAGCATACAGAGAGGCGATTGTATGAGCAACTCCATATGGGAGAGGTGCTGAATAAAAATCAAAAGTATCGTTTGCTGCAAAATATTGGAATGACAGAAGATGATCTGGTCATACAGCCTTACATCGATACAGTAGAACTTCAGGACAAGGATATTTTTCTTATTTGCAGTGACGGTCTTACCGATATGGTAGGAGAAGCTGAGATAAAAAACTGTCTGAACAGTTATGGAAAACAATGTGCATCCGAACTTGTTCGGCTGGCACTTGAGGCAGGTGGCAGAGATAATATTACTGTGATCTGCGCAGGGATCTCGCAACTGGAACAACAGCGGGAAGCAGAGGAGATATGAGATGGGAGATATGTTCGAAGATACATTTGGAAATATGGAAACGTCCCTGTATGAAGTGCAGGAACCAACAGGTATTCATGCATATTTGTTTGGGGAAACAACGGAAATTGTCCGTTTGCCGGTTTATCCGGAAGGTAAATATTTTTTCAATCATAATGAGGATTTGCTCTATATAGAAGGTTCCGATGAGAAGTGGCGGATCCATGCCGGAAAAGACAGCAGTTTTTTTATAAAGGATAAGAGCTTTCGTAAGTTGTCATTAAAAGACAAGACCATGACATTGGTAAAAACAGGAGATAAATTCCAGTTTTTCTACTGCGAATATGCAAATCAGGATAGTTTAAAATATCATAATTATTTTGTACAGGGTACAGAGAAAATCCGTGTCGGAAAAAATTCTGACAACGATATTGTTTATCATAATAGTATTATTTCGGATTATTCTTTTGCACTGCAAAAAAAAGGAATGAACTGGGAACTGTGTGATTGTAAGGATGATCTGTTTATTTATATTAATGGACGGCGTATGAACAAGAAATTGCTGGAACCGGGAGATATCATCCTATTTCTTGGACTCAGGATTATCGTAGGGTATCAGTATTTTGCGATCAGTGACGGGAATATGCGGACCAGTGTGAATCATTCCTGCCTGTATCTGGTTGATTCTCCGGAGAAACTGGTGACGGGGCGTGAGAGCAGTGAAGAAAAACGTCAGGAGACATTTTTTAACCGTTCTCCGAGAAGAAGAATGCCGATGGAACCGCAGGAGATCCGATTTGAGGCACCACCGATGTCGTTAAACGGTGATAAAATCCCGTTGTTGCTCCGTATGGGAAGTTCTATGGTTACTTCAGGAAAATCATTATTGATGGGAAATTTCACATCCATGATCTCATCTGTAGTATTTCCAATCCTGAATTCTAAGTATACAGAGAAAGAAAAGAAAGAATACGAGGAGCGCAGACAGCAGAAGTATTCCAAGTATCTGCAGGAAAAAGAAAAGGAAATCCTGCTCGAAAAAGTAAACGAAGAACAGGTATTAAAATATAATTATCCGGGTGTAAACAACGTACTTGATTTCGCGGACAGCAAAATGCGTCTGTGGGAACGGCGAAATACAGATGACGATTTCATGAATATCCGCATCGGTTACGGAGATATGCCGATCCTGGCTGAGTATAATTATCAGAAAGAACGTTTTATGCTGGATGAGGATGAGCTGGAAAAGAAAATGTATGAGTTGATCCAGCGGCCGGTCGCACTGGAAGACGTACCGATCATGAATTCTTTCCTGGAACATCCTGTCTGCGGTGTCTCAGGTCCGAAAAAGAAGCGGATGGAATTTGTGCAGCGTCTGATCGCACAGATTGTCATGACACACAGTTATGATGAAGTAAAATTGCTGATCCTGGCCGAAGAAGAGGACTTAGATGAGCTTGGAAGTTATGTCCGTTATCTGCCGCATGTGTGGGATGATCAGAGAACGTTGCGTTTCCTGGCAACCAATACAACAGACGGATTCCAGCTGAGTGAATATCTGAAAAATGAGCTGAGCGAGGATATGAAACGAGGTCGGGAGCTGAAGAAACTTTTGAAAGACCGGCCGTATTATATGGTTCTTGCGTTTGATAAAAAAATATATGACAGCATGGAAATTCTGAAAGAAGTGATCAAGCATGACCAGAATCTCGGTGTAGGTATTCTTACAATTTTTGATAATATACCAAAAGACTGCTCCAAGATTTTTGCACTTGGTTCCGGCGAGGAGCATTCTGTCATACATATTAACGAGTTGGACAAGAAAGATGTACATTTCCATATTGATCCGTGTGCAGGTAATGTGGAAGAAGATGCAATGAATAAAATATCCAATATGTATCTGAAACTGATCACCAGTACGTATACATTGCCGAAAATGATCACATTTATGGAAATGTTTAATGTTGGAAAAATTGAGCATCTGAATCCGTTACAGCGGTGGAAAACGAGCAATCCGGTCAAAACATTAAGCACACCGATCGGTGTTGCGACAGATGGAAGTCTGTTTGAACTGGATCTGCATCAGAAATTCCAGGGCCCTCATGGTCTGATCGCCGGTATGACGGGATCAGGAAAGAGTGAGTTTATTATCACGTATATTCTTTCTCTTGCGATCAATTATCATCCGTATGAAGTGTCATTTCTCCTGATCGATTATAAAGGAGGCGGCCTTGCCGGTGCGTTTGAGGACAAACAGAGAGGAATCCGGCTGCCGCATCTGGTAGGAACGATTACAAACCTGGATGGAGCAATGATCCAACGTTCCCTGATGTCTATTGAAAGTGAACTGACCAGACGTCAGAAGATTTTTAACGAGGTAAAAAGTATTACAGGGGAATCTTCCATTGATATTTATAGCTACCAGAGTCTGTATCGGAATAAAATTGTGGAAGAACCAATGCCGCATCTGTTTATTATTGCAGATGAGTTTGCGGAAATGAAGCAGCAGCAGCCGGAATTTATGGAAAAACTGATCAGTACAGCGCGAATTGGACGAAGCCTCGGTGTGCATCTGATCCTGGCGACTCAGAAACCGTCCGGTGTTGTAAATGACCAGATCCGAAGTAATACAAAATTCCGCGTATGCTTAAAAGTACAGGATAAATCAGACAGTATGGATATGCTCAAGCGTCCGGAGGCCGCAGAATTAAAAGATACCGGTCGTTTTTATCTGCAGGTTGGATATGATGAGTTTTTTGCACTGGGACAGTCTGCGTGGGCAGGTGCACTCTATCAGCCACAGGATACGGTAGTTCGACAGAAAGATGAAAGTGTGCAGTTTATTGATGAACTCGGACAGACGATCCTGTCTACGAGAAAGCAGGTAAAAGCAGCCAATACCGGAAAATCGCAGTTGACGGAGATTGTTACATATCTGTCAGAAATTGCGAAACGTGAGCAGATTGTGCCACGACAATTGTGGGTAGAGCCATTGCCAAAGAAAATGGATGTGAAAGAGTTTGCAATGGAGCAGACAGCTGGAGATATCGTTCTTTCACTTGGATTATTGGATGATCCTGCCCATCAGGAGCAGATGACATGGAAGTTTAATTTCACCGCCTGCAGAAATGTATGGATGGCAGGTGGCCTTGGATCTGGAAAAACAACCATGATCCATACGATGTTACAGTCTTTGATGAAGCAGTATAAGGAATATCAGGTACAGTATTATGTATTGGATCCGGTAGGAAGAGGATTTTCCATGTATCGGAAATCTCCGTACTGTGGTGCGGTAATTGATGAAGAAAGTATGGATAAGATCGGGCTTTTCTCAGATCTTGTGAAAGAAATCATCGCAGAAAGAAAAGAGATTTTGGCAAAATGTGAACTGACTACCTATGAAGAAGCCTGCACAAGTCCAAATGCACCGAAAATGCCATTGATCGTGATTTTTATTGATAATTTATTTGGGCTGAAGGTTACAAAAGTCGGGGAAGATTATTATTATAATCTGGCAGATTATCTGAAAGCCGGATGGAATTATGGTATTCGATATATCGTTACAACCGATCATTTAAATGAGGCTACTATGAGGATCAAGCAGGAGCTTGGTGGGCGCATTGCATTTCAGTTAAAAGACAAGTATGAATATGAAGAGGTATTGGGATGCAGATGTCAGTGCATTCCGGAGGAAATAGCCGGCAGAGGTGTTCTGAATGTGGATAGTGTATCCCTGAATTTCCAGGCAGCGATGTATGAGCCATTTAGTGATAATGATGCACGTTATGATTTTTATCGCAGGACAATCGGTGAGACGGCAGGAAATACCGGGGAAATCTGGGCAAAACGTCTGCCATATATTGATCCGGAAGAGGAATATCAGACATTTTGTGATCAGTATCCGCAAGAAAGAATCCCATTGGGCTATGTGCTGAAAACAGCGAAACCGATCGCATTGCCGTTCCGTCAGTTTTCCATGCTGCCGATTTATTTCGGAAATCAATTGGGTGTGTCTGATGTGTTTGATAATCTCCTGTATGCATCTGAAAAAAACAGAATGATGCGTTATGTTATAAAGCGTTCTGCACAGAGTGTTGTGCAGCTGCAGGACGATGATAAAACACAGGTGATCGAATGTACGGAAGAATCCCTGCAGCAGTTTTGTGATATGTTTGTGGCAGAAATGCAGGATCGAAGAAGTATTTATATGGATTATTGTAAAGAGAATCATCTTCATCCTGGAGCACTGCGCAGTGCTCTGGAAGCGCATACATATCTGGCAGAGGAAACAGAACCGGTACTTTTACTGATCGAGCGTTTTACAGATTTCCTGAAAGCATTGGGTGATGCCGGAGAAATCGTGATGGAAAGCATATTTAAGCTTGCTAAGAGATGTAATGTGTATATTATTGCTGGATTTTTACCAGGAGATGCGATACAATTAGAAGGTAATAGTGTGTATGAGCAGTTGGTTAAGGAACAGATGGTATTACTGTTTGGTGGACAATATGACAGGCAGGGACTTATCACACCGCTTCCACCTGAAATCTATAATGTGAAGAAAGAAATTCAGTATAACCAGTTTGTAATGAAATATAATGGTTCCTTATATTCCCTGCAAATGCCATGTGGTAAGTTAAAATCCAAATATATCCATGAGGATGATAAACCGATTATATAAGAGCTATGAATGAAGAATTATTGAAAATGGTACATGAGTGTGATGCGTTGTCAGATCAGTTAGAGAATGATTATGTTCAGTTGCACAGATATCTAAAAGGTGATATCTATGATGCATATCGAGAGTTGGTTCAGTCTGAACAGCGTTTACTGCAAAAAGTAAAAAGAAATCTTTACTAATTAGTAGAGAGAAGGGGGAATGTGCATAACTTATGAAATTGGAGATTCAGTTAAGAGGTATCGAGCATCATGTTGCGATTGTTGAACAGGAAAAACGTGACCTTTTAAAATTACTGGATGAGATGAAAGAATATCAGATGCATGCAGAGCAGGAACAATTGAGATTAGATGATACGATCTCTTTATTGAACCGTCTGAAAGAAAGCATCAATAATCGAACAGAATTTTTAAATACTCTGGTAACAGATTATTTAAAGTTACAACAAGAAATTAGCGTTATCTTGCAGGAAACGGCAGATTACGGAAAGGGAGGAAATGAAAATGGCTGATTTTACAAGTATTGATATTGAAGAAGCAAAACAGCTGAAAATTGATATTGAAAATGAGTTTGCACAGGTGGAGCAGATTCTGCACAATGTAGGAGAGTTATGCGCTGCAGATCCGGCAGAAGATGATACCATTATGAAGCTGATCGAGGAGACAGGAAAGGTTCTGGAAGAAAACTGGGGACATCTTGCGGACGGATTTAAACATGTTACCAGTGCACTTGACAATATTATTAATGCATTTGTAAACTGGATTGATAAAACTGGTGACAAGATTAATGACTTTAAGTCTAAAATTGGTTTATAAAAGCAGCTGGATAATAGGAGAAAATAAAAATGGCAATGATTATTAAATATACAAGACAGCAGTATGAAAGAAAAATTACTGCATTAGAAGGTTATGCAGCACAGTTAAAAACACATTTGGCTGAACTTGAAGGATATAAAAATAAAATCAAACAAATCTGGAATGATGAGCAGGGTGTGGAATATTATAAACAGGTTTCCAAATATGTCAGAGCCTGCAAAAATGCATTAGACAGAGTTGATCGAGTTCGTATGATCTATCAGGAAGCAATGGGAGATATGGGCGCTACAGGAACTGTGATCGATGAAACGATTGCAGATGCCAAAAGTGTAGCCAGTGGCTTAAATATCGAAGGTGATGAGTAAGGAATGGATCATATACTGATAAAATTATATGTTCCGGCAATTGATACTAGTTATGATATCAAGATACCAGTATTCTTACCAATCATGGATATTACCCAACTTTTAGCACAGGCCGTGGAGAACCTTTCCAATGGTGAGTATGTTTCTTCAGGCAGTGAAATTTTATCCGTAAAGAACAAACAACTGGTTTTGTTCAATGATCAGACACCAGCTGATTACGAGATAAAAAATGGGGATGTTTTGATGATGATGTAACGTTATTGTTTGTTCATTACATGTATTTAGTTAATGACCGTTCCTGCATGCATAATTGTCCGGATAAAATCAGACTTGACATTCTTATAGCTTCACGATAGTCTATATATTATAAAGAATAGTAGGGCTTATAAAGTCAGGGAGGAGTTTTCAGAGAACCTGCAGGGATAATCTGAGCGTGAAAAAGTATGGATAAATTTCATTTAGACGATGATGTTACCACAAATGGTGGAATAACAAACCCGGTACCATCATCAGAGCAACCTTTAGTAGATGAGGGAGGAACGGTTGTACGTTCCACAAGAAAAATTGCAGATCAGACATATGTCACACTTGTCAAAGTATTTTTGGTTCTTGGTACGATCATGATGGCACTTACATTATTTGCTATTCCATTATGCTGGTGTATTCCAATGACAGTAGTCATCATGCGAAAGCTGAAGAGTAATCAGCCGATCGGACTGGGATTAAAGATTGCAACAATTTTTCTGATCAATCCGATTGCCGGCATTCTTTTAGTAGTTCGTCCGGAATTATAAGAGATATGTAGTTAAAATTACATATATATATTCACGAAGGGAGAAAGTGAGTTTATGTCAATTGTAATGCTTATTATCTGGATTGTGTGCTTAGTATTAAATATTAAAATTGCAAAAGAGAAAAACAGAAATGTAGCTCTTTGGGTTGTATTAAGCATTTTCTTTTCCTGGATTACTTTGATCATCAATTTAGCAATGAAACCAAAGGAAAATTAATGAAAGTTAATGAAAGAAAAAAGGGACTGTAAAAAGTCTCTTTTTTCTTTTTTTCTATTCATGTCATATTCCCACAGAGTTTTGGGCCTGTGTGCACCAGCACAAAAAAAATTGTGCACAGAGAAATTGAAATCGTTTTAGCGAATGCGTATAATCAACCATAAATTAAGAAACAACCTTTTCAAAGGAAATTTTAAAGCGGCAAAGAAGTCACGAAATAACTTCTTTGCCGCTTTTTTGTAAATCTATTTGGCTCTGAATAGTTACAGAAAATTAAAATCAGAAACCGGAGGTAACACCTATGCAGGAAATGAAAAATAAAGCGTTAACGAATGATGATATTTATCAGATCAGCGAATTATTGTGATGAGTAAGCTATGAAAAAATACTGGCAGAAAACTATGTCTGTCAGTATTTTTTTATGTTTTCGAGAAAGAAACTGTGGTATGATAAAAGTACTATAAATTTCGGCAACAGAAAAAATATAATGGATACAGAGGAAGGGGAAGCTCACCCATGAAAAAGAAAAAAGCATTGTTAAGGATTATATTAGTGCCGGTGATACTGATTATCATAATTCAGGGAATCTGCCCATTTCTGATGCTGTTGTTCTGTGAAATCAGATCAAATCTGAAAAATAGTACTACGCAGGCAGATATACAGATGCTGGGGAACAGCATGTACATGGAAAATATGTTAACGATGTTGGCCTGTACAATCATTGCTGTTATCATTGTTATCCTTTTGCTACAGAATGTGACCAAACCGGTATTCAGTCTGATGGACAGCGTGCGAGGCGGCGTGGAAGGCATTCATAGTTTTGAAGAATCCGGTATCCGTGAAATTGACGAACTGCATGATGTTATCGAAAAGCTGACGGATACGCAGAAACTGACACAAAATCAGCTTCTGGAAGAAAAAGAGCGTTACCGGATCGCGGTAGAAAGTTCTCAGGATCTGTTTTTTACTTACAAGCGCAAGGAGAAGTCTCTGGAGATTGTAAACAGTAACGGACATGATGGAATCTGGAATTGTGATAATAAAATGAACTATGTGGACGGTTCGCTGGTGCATCCGGAGGATCGTGCCCGAGTGCTGGAAGCTTTTGCCAGAAATGAAAAAAAACTGAACCTGGAATGCCGGATTAGTCCACCAGAACTGGATGATTATATCTGGGTTCAGGTGAATGCCAGTGTTTATGAAGATGAAAACGGGGAATCGGATCGTTTTGTCGGATGTATTCACAATATTCAGCAGCAGAAGCAGATGGAGGTAGAGCAGTGGAATCAGCAGAAACTGGATTCCACGACCGGATTTTACCGACTGGAGTATGGTCTGGAGGAAATCCGTATTGATCGACAGCTAGGGGCAGATGGAACGCTCTTTTTGACAGACATCCGGCATTTTGCGGAAATCAACGAAAAATATGGACTGATATATGGAGATCTTGTACTTGAGCAGCTGGCGTCAGTTATATTGCAACAGCTCGAAAACATGCGGATACAACAGAAAGTCTGCGTCCGGGCAGGTGCAGATCAGATGCTTTTTTGGATACCTGGTCAGAATGAAACGAAAGTGCGCCAGTTGATGGAAACAGTACAGGAAGAACTGGAAAAAATCATAAATAAAGAGTATCTGACATTAGAGCTTATTTGTGGAATGAGCGAGATGCAGGGAGCGCTGACGCTGGAAAAAGGAATTGAGCAGGTAGAACTTGCACTGATGCTGGCAAAGCAGGGGGCGGCAAATGTGATTTGTTACAACCGTCTTTCAGAGGCAGACAAAAAGCGCCCGGTAACTTTTGGCTTGGATAAGGGCGAGCCGTTTGAAAAATTAAAGAAGCTGCGGCTTTCTTCCCTGGCATTAAATCTGTTTGACCGTGGTACGGAACTTGGAGCCAGTCTGGCTATGTTGGCATGGAAACTGCAGGAGCGATATCAGCTGCAGAATCTAATCATTACAACGTTTAACCGGGATTATCTGGTAAATGCGCTGACCTATCAGTGGAAAGAAATGGAAACAGGCAAAGACTGGGATGGTATGCAGCGATGCGTCGGTACACAGTATCAGCAGTTTTTGAAACATACGGAAATGCAGAAATTGCTCCCGGCTTTAAAATCTGACCGCTGTGAACCGATTGCAGGAAGATTTCTGGATGAAAAACAGGGTATGATCTTCCATATGTCAGATCAGGAGCAGTATACGGGAAGTATTGTGTTCCTGTTTGAGCCGGAGGCATTACAGATCTTTGAAAATGAAATGGAGCAGAAAGGTCTGGAAGAAATTGCCGCTATCATTCAGAACAGGATCAATCTACAGCGGCATGATCTGTCTGCGCAGGCAAAATCGGATTTTCTGGCGCGAATGTCCCACGAGATCCGAACGCCGATGAACGGTATTATCGGTATGACAGAGATTGCGTTGAAAGAAGACCAGTCAGAGGAGCGCAGAATTGACTGCCTGAATAAGATCCGTAATTCCTCTAATTATCTGCTGAGTATTTTGAATGATATTTTAGATATGTCCAAAATTGAAAGTGGAAAAATGAGTCTCATTTACGGCTCATATAATCTGCATCAGACGGCAGAGACGCTGGTGAGTCTGATCGAGGATCGTATGAATGAAAAAAGCATTCATTTTACACAGGAAATTGCGCTGGTACATAAATACTTTATCTGTGATGAACTGCGCATCAATCAGATTTTGATGAATCTGCTGAGTAACGCAGTGAAGTATGCCAATGCGAATGGTCATGTAAAAATGATAATGCGGGAAACTTGCCTGTCAGAAAACTGTTCTGAAATTTATTTTGCAGTACAGGATGATGGGATTGGTATCAAGAAGGAGCATCAGGAACTGATCTTCCAGAGCTTTGAACAGGCAGATGATTCAGAGAATGCGAGACGTCAGGGAACCGGACTTGGACTGGCCATCAGCAGCCGCCTGGTGCATATGATGGATTCTGAAATCAAACTGGAAAGTGAGCCGGGTCAGGGAAGTATTTTCTATTTTACCCTTCGGCTGCAGCCGGTGGAAATGGCTGTTGAGACGGCACAGAATGCGGAAGAAGCAGTGGGATTGAAAGAAAAACGGATTCTTGTGGTGGAAGATAATATGTTGAATATGGAGATCATCCGCACGATTCTGGAAGATTATGACATTATCGTGGAAGAGGCTTATAACGGACAGGAAGCGGTGACTATTATGGCCGCCAGTCAGCCGGGCTATTATGATCTGATCCTGATGGATATCATGATGCCGCTGATGAATGGGCTGGAAGCAACGAGAAAAATCCGCCAGCTGTCCCGTGAGGACTGCCAGCGGATTCCGATCATTGCCATGAGCGCGAATGCATTTGATGAAGATGTAAAACGTTCCCTGGCCAGCGGTATGAATGCCCATCTGTCCAAACCGGTTAATGTTGAGAAACTGATTGAGACGCTGGAAACCAGTTTTCGTATGGAAGCATGTGACTGAGATGATTCATGACTTTGTTTTGGGAAGCATATAGCTTTGTGAGACAGAGTTTTGCTTCCAGTTCGTCTCCGGTCAGCTGGTTTGTGAGATACTGCTGGTAATCTGATTTTTCCATATTTTTTGCTTTGACATAAGTTCCAAAATAATAGAGCTGGTTCGTCAGTTCCGCCTTTTCGGCAGAAGAGGTGGTAATGGCACTTGTCATCTGATGGTGGATATGTCCATATTCACCATCCGGGTTGTGAGTGGCAATGACGGACCAGTTTTTTTTGCCCACGATGGTATCGATATCTTTTTGAATCTGTTTTTTGCAGCTATCCCAGTTGTCACGTTTTCCATTTGTTTTGTCCGGGTAAGTCAGCATCAGACCGATGGAGTTGGTTTGTTTCATGACGGACGCAAATTCTGCGCGGCGTTTGCTGTTGTTGCCGTTTGTAATGCAGACGACCACATATTTGCCATTCAGAAGGTGGTCTCCGCCCCAGATAGTTTCATCATCGGGATGCGCAACAACCATGAGGGAATCATAGTCTGCTAATGCGTCTTCCGGGATGGATTTCAGATTTTCGATCTTCTTTTCGGTATCGCCGGAAAAATACCAGAGGCTTCGGGAATCGGCAAATCGACCGAAGATTTTTTCTCCATTGAAACAAACGGCAATAATGAGGATGATGCCGATGATCAGGATCGTAATTTTTTTCTTTTTTGATTGTGTTTTTTGATTCATCGTTGGTTACTTCCTTCCTTATACTTACATCTTGCTGTCATACATTTATGATCAGGAGATGTGGATTTTGATATATTTATTATATCAATAAGATATTAAGTTTAAATGAAGTTTTTGGTAATTATTATAAATTATATATGTCTTTTTGACTATCTTTTTATATCTTCTTAAATGTCCGCAAAGCCTTATTTTATCGGCTCTACGG
>CAKRKO010000071.1 GCA_934358495.1 uncultured Eubacterium sp.
GCTTCTTCACCGTATGCCCTAATGCTTTCGCATAAATATAACCGCTTCCGTCACTGCCGGTCTTTGGAGATGCCATACCCCCGGTTGCCAGAATACAGCTTTTAGAAGCAAACAGGCCGCTTTTTGTATCCAAGACAAATCCGTCTTTCTCCCTCTGGATCTTTCGGATTCCAATACTGTTATACAGTTCAATCTGCAATACTTCCATACGGCGCATCAGTGCATTTCGAATGGTTGCTGCCTGCCCGCTTCTCGGATAACAGTAACCCTGCCGTTCTTTTGTCAATACACCCAGTCCACGAAAAAATTCAATGGTATCTGTTGCGGAAAATGCCTCTAACATATGCAATACAAAGGCAGGGGTATCGCATCGATAAAAGCTCTCCCCCTGCATCAGATTCGTGAAATTGCATTTTCCATTTCCTGTTGCCAGGATCTTTTTGCCGGAAACTTCATGGTGATCCAGAATGGCTGTTTTTGCCCCTGTGGATGCAGCCTGAATGGCAGCCATCAGACCGGCTGCCCCTCCGCCAACTACAATTACATCATATTCTTTCTTCTTCACAAAAACTCCTCTTACTTATCATCCTCAAAAAAATGTAAAATCTCTCTGGCCATCTCATCATCCAACTCATCATCTGATACATTCTTCTCCTGCGTCTCCCTTTCCGAGGCACTCGTAACAGACTCAGCTGATACCACATCAGATTTTTTCAAGTTTTCCTTTTTCTCTGTATCAGGATCTATTTTATCAGACTGCTTTTTAGTATCATTATCTGCCCGTTTTTCCTGCCCGTCCCATGCATCTTTGTCTTTTTTGTCAGATGTCTTCTGTGTATGTCCTGCCAGTTCCATTCTTCTGCTTGTGCGTATTGCAAAGATCAGATAGATTGGGCTGATAATGCTGATAACTCCATCTGCGATCAGAATATAATAAATCACATCTTTATACTGGCTTACTTTTCCACCGGGATTCAACACGATCAGAATGGCCGCTGCCAGAAATACCAGTGCGATCAGCAGGAACACAAACCAGCCTTTATTATGCATGCTCTTCAAATCAACTGCATTCTGCAGTTTGATAATGGCCGTCAGCAAAATACAGATGCCGAGAAACAGTGAAAAACAGGCGGCGATCTCATTGGTTCGAACTAGCATAAGGACACCGATCAGCACGCACAAAACACCAGCGGAGAAACCATATTTTCCAATATCCCGGTAACTTCCGGTCAGGAAATATTTCACGATCATAACAATACCGAATATCACAAAAATTGCTCCGGCAATATAAATAATATAAATCTCTTTAAACTGTGGAACAAATATCATTGCCAGTCCAAACAATATGTAAATGATGGCAATTCCAAGAATCATACCTGTTCCGATACCAATTCCCTTTTGTTTCTTCTCTTTTGACATTCCGGCCTCCATGATATATAACAATTACGCTTCTGTGTATCTATGCAATTCTACACTCAGTCCGAGTTTTTTTCTCAGACTGAGACAAAAATCACTCGTGGTTCAGTATAGCACAAGCCACAGATTTTGGAAAGTCGTTTCCCGGGATTAATTTCTTGCATTTTCCAGAAAGGATCATTCTCTGCATTCTCTTTTTCCGGCTTCTGTTTTGTAAATATTTTCGTTCAGTCTTCCATCAACATTTCCTTATTTACCCGTTAGCTCGAGTAGTTTTCCAGAAAACTGTAAAGATTCTCCAGCGAAGAAAATGAAATCCCCTTTACCGCATCATTTCTCAGATATTCCGGCAGATCTGATAGCTTCAGGCTTGTCTCAAAATACAGCCGGTCCGTGTCACTGAAATAAACGGACAGATATTCCCCGGATACTTTGACATAGTATTTCTCTTCTTTTAAATTATTCATACTTTCCACCGTCGTGTTATCTGTACTGTTTTTCTGGACGGAAGCTGTTGTATCTTCTTTTGTTTCATCATTTCCGGATGCCATCTGAATTGGCGTTACATCTTCTGAGAGCTGACTGCCACCCATATAAAAGCCACCCCAAAAGGCAGCGATGATCAATCCTGTGCAAATCAAAAAAGAAATGCGAATCATACGTGTCTGTTTCATCATACATAAACTCCTTTACACGTAGTATTCACATTTCTTCTTTTTTTATACAGATGAAAAAATCATCCTTTTATAATAAATGGAACTTCTTCGCAATGCGAATGATCAGTTCACCTTTCGGGAAACTGTGCAGTTCTTCTTCTGTCAGACCTTTGATCAACAGTAATGCAGCTGCATACACAACCATTCCCATCAGTACGGATACTCCCACACCAATCACATTGCTGTGTATTGCTTTATGAATCACAAAGTAAACCGCATATACCACCACACTCATGATCACGGACGCAATCGCCGGTTTTACAAATGTTTTCCTGATATCTGGTTTATACCCGGAATACTTTCTGACCGACGTACCGTTCAAAATACACATGATCAGAGAAAATGCAACTGTTCCAATACAAATACCATAAATTTTCAGGTTCAGTCCGAACATGGCTGCAGCAATCACACCTGCATGGAGACCCAGCGCAATGGATGCATTTCGAACCGGAATTTTCATACGGTCGATACCCTGCAGTACCGCATTGGACAATGTGGAAATCGAGTAGAAAATAACACTGATTCCACCGGCCTGCAGCAAATGTCCTGCCAGAGCACTTGAGCCCGGGAACAGAAGCTGGATGATCGGATCTGCCAGTACCATAAGGCCTGCGGTACACGGCATTGCCACAACCATAATAAAACGCATTGACATACCAATCTTTGATCTGACCTGATCATCATCTTTTTGCGCAAAAGCAGCAGCCAGTGCAGGTACACAGGAAGCCGCCAGAGCTGTCGAAATGGAGATTGGTACGTTCGTTAAAACACGGTATTTTCCGGAGAAAATCCCCCACCATTCGGACACATCCGTAGCAGAATATCCCTGAAGTGTCGCAATATTTTTAAATAACCACTGGTCTACTATAGATACCAGATTGTAAATAGTTGTACTGAGTAATACCGGAACGATCGTAGCGATCAGAATACCAAAAATCACACGGTAAGATTCCGGCTCTTTCTGTGCTACTTTCCATTCCCGTTTCATAGCTTTGCGGAACTTTGGTAAAAACATGGAAAACACAAAGATGATAAAGGCAAGTCCACACAGAGCTCCCGCACTGGTTCCCAGTGTTCCGCCCGCAGCACCGTAAGCCGCATCATAATGTTCTTTACTTCCAAGTACGGTCGCAATTCGTTTACCATAAGCAAACAATACATAGGCAGCACCTACGCTGACTACCGCATTTACGATCTGCTCAATAATCTGGGATACCGCACTCGGGATCATGGTTCCCATACCCTGGAAAAATCCACGGAATACACCAAGTACCGCTACGATGATCAGTGTCGGAGCCAGTACCTGCAGTGCATACACGCCCAGTGGTGTCTGGAACAGCCGTGTCAGTTCTTCCGCACCGAAAAACACGATAGCACAGGCTGCCGTACCGGTGATCAGAGCAAATAGCATAGCTCCCTTAAATACACGGTAAGCATTCTGCCGTTCTCCATTTGAAATTCGTGCAGAAACCATCTTGGATACCGCCATTGGCAGACTGTAAGACGATATTAGCAGCAGTAAACTGTAAATCTCATATGCACAGCTGTAATAATCATTTCCATGATCACCAATGATCGCAGTCAGCGGAATTCGGTAAACAAGACCAATGACCCTGCTGACTAAGGATGCAATCGCCAGAATCGATCCCTGCACCAAAAAACTTGTATCATTTTTCTTCTTACTCATATAATAACCTCTTTTCCTGCTTTCAGGAAAACGCAGCATTGTCTGAGCAGCTTATCTGTTTGCATACTCTTCCTCGCTTGGATAAAAAGCGATCTTATCTGCATAGGTATCCTCGGTCACACATACCCATGTTTTTCCCTGATTTAATCGGATCTCAGATCCGCTCTCATCATAATATCTTGTCGGAGACTGCAGAGAATCTTTTTTCCATGTGATCGGAACCGCAGCACCATTTGTAACATAATACCCGGAACCGCCCGCCATGGTCTCCATATTCAGATATTCATCCTCACTGCTCATCCTGTTCCATCCGCAGGTCTGGATAATGATGTTCTTTACTTCCACCTGTTTGCCATTATTTCCATCTGTCTGAGCTTCCCCATTCTGGAAACGTTTGTACAGCCCAGTTGCACTGTCATAGACAAACCATGGCTTGTTTACAAGATATCCCGGCTCTACCACAGCAGCCGCCTGTCCATTGTCCAGATAAATCTGTGCATTGTCATCTTCTGCAAACTGATAATGACCGGTATAATCTGCCTCATGCTGTGTGCGATATCCCTTGTAGGCAATACCTGCCACGATTCCCTCTCCGTCTGTATAGGCATTGTGCGGAGCTTTTCGATCAGAATCACGATGATACATGACTTTCTCCACACCACCGTCTAATCCGCTCAGATTGTCAACGTAATCTTCATTCAGAAGATCAACGGCATATTTTGCCTGACCATAATGTGCATAAATAGCATCAAATTCCAGTGCCCAGTGCACATAATAATGGCGGCAGCTTCGAATGGACATGACTTTTTCCAGATTTGCATAATCCTGAAAGATCGCCATCAGACGTGTCTCTTGTCCTTCCACCGCAGCTTCATAAATAATATCCGCGTCTGTAATTCCATACTGCGGTGTGGCAATCTTTGTATTACCAAGCATTACCGCAAACGGACGCTGCGCTGCTATTGTCTCGTCGATCCATTCTCCTGTCAGGTAACTGCGTGCCATCCCTTCCGGCACCTCCGGTTCCTGAACCTCAGGTTCTGCTTCGCTTACGGATATTTCCTCCACCGGCTGTGACAATTCCGGTGTCGTTTCTTTTTTTCCGCATGCGGTCAGCATTGATAAGGATAACACCCCAACCAGTAACATAGCAAGTGCTTTTTTCATAAATTTACTCTCCTTTTTTCTTAATGACACCTTTTTATCTTGTAATTCCCATGGTATCCAGGATTTTTCTCTGATGTGCCTCCATCAGTTGGGCTTCTTCCGGAACCATGTGATCATACCCCATCAGATGAAGCATGCTGTGGGTGATCAGAAATGCGTATTCACGTTTTACACTGTGTCCGTACTCCTCTGCCTGCTGATATACCCGCGGTACACAAATCACGATATCTCCCAGCAGTACCTCGCCCGTATCCGGGTTGACACAGTCATCCAACTGGTCATCCACACCGTCGAAATCAGCTGGATATTCATATGCGATCATTGGAAATGACAGCACATCTGTCGGTGCATCGATCTGTCTCATATCCAGATTGATCTCATGGATCCGTTCCTCATCCACCAGCGTCAGATTCACTTCCGCCTCATAAGGGAACCCTTCCGTCTCCAGAGAATGTTCGATCACGCTCTCCGCCAGCTTTTTATAATGGAAGGAAAAACCCGGTGTTGTCTCACAGATAATATTAATTGTCATTTCGTCTTCCTCTGCTTTCTTTCTTACCGGAACGCGCGGAGCGTTCTTTTTTCAGCTGTGCGCTTTCATATTCATCGTATGCTTTTACAATCTTCTGTACCAGTGGGTGACGCACGACATCCTGACTGGTCAGTTTGCAAAAAGCAATATCGTCCACATTTTTTAACACTTTCATGGCTACATCCAGACCAGATTTTGCTCCCGGGGCCAAATCTTTCTGGGATGCGTCACCGGTAACGACAACTTTTGATCCAAATCCAATTCGTGTCAGAAACATCTTCATTTGCGCCGGTGTCGTATTCTGTGCCTCATCCAGAATAATAAAGGCATTATCCAATGTACGTCCACGCATATATGCTAATGGTGCCACTTCGATCAGACCTTTTTCCTGATTTTTGATAAAACTCTCAGCTCCCATGATCTGATACAGTGCATCATACAAAGGACGCAGGTACGGATCGATCTTGCTCTGAAGATCACCGGGCAAAAATCCAAGTTTTTCTCCCGCCTCAATGGCTGGACGTGTCAGAATGATCCTGCTTACCTCTTCGTTTTTAAAAGCCGTGATCGCCATAGCCATCGCCAGATAGGTTTTACCGGTTCCCGCAGGACCGATTCCAAATACAATCATCTTATTGCGGATTTTATCCACATAATCCTTTTGTCCCAGTGTCTTTGGTTTTACCGGTTTTCCCTGCACGGTATGGCAGATAATCTCGCTGTCTGCCTCCAGAAGCGGATGATTTTTTGTACATCCACACATTTCAAGTGCATAAGTCACCGTCTGTTCTGTAATATCATTTCCACGTTTTGACATCCCGATCAGTTCGTTCATGACTGCACATGTTTTCTCCACATTGCTGTCATTTCCCATAATCTTTAAGCTGCCATCACGTACCACCATCGTAACCTGCAGATATTTTTCAATCTGTTTTAACCAGGCATCGAACTTTCCGAATACATTTGACATGTGTTCAATCGGAATGTCCAACATCTGTTGTGTCAATTCCATATGTGCCTGTTCCTTCCTGTCTCATCATCTTTTCCGTCTCTGTCCGTCGGGTTGCCTTCACAACAACATCCAGAGACCCCTGCACGGAAATTTCCGTGTCAGTCCTTTTTATCATACCACTTTTCCCTGATATTTGAATACCTTTTTCTTCCAATTTCTTACAATAGTCTGTAAGTTTTTCTTCCGCCAGCGCTTTGATCTCTGTTTTGCTGTAAGGAACTTTTTCCACTGTATAAGATTCCTTTTTCATCCAGATTACCTGTACCGGCAGATAAAAATCTTTCCCGATACATGGATACTGATAACTGCTGCGCACAAGAAATCCTTTTTTCTGACGGTCAAAAAAAGAAATCTGACGTTTTCCCAGTACGAAAACAATGCCAAATCTGCGCTTCCCGGTCTTTTGATACACCGTTTTTTCTAGTGGAAACGTTAATTCAAATGGATTCGTCATGCGAATATACACATCTGCATCCGCATTACAATACTCATACACGGTCGTCTCTCCGCTGTCATCCTTCAATTCCAGCATTCCGCTAACCAGTGGCATTCCTTTCTCCACTGTGTCACCTTTCTGTACCAGAGGTGTCCCACGGCGCACTACGATAGAATCCACGGTTCCGGACACGTCCGCCAGCAGATCTGTGCCATCTGTCTGGGAATCCTCCTGCTTTGCCTCAACTCCCAGCAGCTGTTCCTGCACTTCCAGATACAGTCTGGTTCCAGCCATCCGGACAGATACCCATATAATATCCGGGAATTGATCCCTCAGCATCAATTCTGTCTTTTCGCAGTCGATACTGCTTTTTGGCGTACCGTACCCAATGCCTTCCTGCTGCAGATAATCTGTCAGCACCTGTGTCGAATAACGGCTATTTCCGGACACATCCACCATCCAGATAAACCGCGACATAGAAAAAAGTACCACAAATAATGCAGCCAGCCCAACCAGAAAAAATCGGTGATGCCGGTAACGAAAGCTTAAAAACGGCAGTCCTACCCGTTTCTCTATCCGGATCCGGGTTCCGCTTTTTCGCAGCATCGGACGCAGCCTGCGGAAAGCTTGCAGACTGATGCAAAAATGGTAGCCCTCACCATCCGGTTCAATATTCCACAGAACGATTCCAGCATTTCCACAAAGATTAAAAAAACGCTCCGGTGAATATCCGGTCAGCCACACATACAGATAACCCCGAAAAAATTTGATCACTTTCAGCACAATACGCGTCTCCTCACATGCCATATTCCACTCGGTCGATTCTTCCTGTGATTCGCATATCTTCACTGGTGTAATATTCAATTTTTAACTGTTCCCCTGTAATTTCCACCTGTCCCTGTTTCAGTGAAAGCCGGATCTTATCCTGACGGTATTCCAAAATGCCCTTATAATTTTCCACCATCAAGTCATTTCTGCCAGTCACAGTAATAATTGCTGCCCCAAACATCAGATCCTTGGGCAGTTCCAGACGCTTCGTCATCTGATCAGCCACTGTTTTGCTTTTTCTCTTCATACAACCAATATATGAAAAAGCTGTTTCCTTATAACTTCTGATTTACTATGATCCATATTATTTATAATATTTCTATGATAAATCCTGTTGCCCTATGGTTTTATTTGCTGCGCTTTAATAATCGTACTTAAATTTTCGGAATTTATTTATGATATGGCTCCTTGCAGCTAATCCGATATGCCCGGTACACCTGTTCCAGAAGGATCACACGCATCAGCTGATGCGGAAATGTCATGTCTGAAAAGCTGAGCAGCATATCTGCCCGGTTCAAAACTGCATCCGAAAGTCCCAGAGACCCTCCGATGACAAATCCGATATCACTAACGCCATGAAGTCCCAGCGCATCTATTTTTTCTGAAAAAGCGACCGAATCCATCTTTTTGCCCTGAATGGCCAGTGCAATGATAAAACTGCCATCCTTCATCTGTTTCAGCAGACGTTCTCCTTCCTTTTCCTTGATCTGCTGATTTTGTAACTCACTGGCATGATCCGGTGTTTTCTCATCCGCCACTTCCACAATTTTCAGTTTACAGTACCGGCTCAGACGTTTTTCATATTCCTCAATGGCCTGACGGTAAAATTTTTCCTTGATTTTTCCTACAGTATAAATTGTTATGTTCATGAGCCCTATTATTTCACAACTGAATTTTTCTGTAAAGAAATTTTTCGTAATAGGCTTTTTAATGTAAAAAATATGTGTTATAATGATTCCAAATTATATTAACCGTATTATTCGGTGAAAACATAGTGGAGGAATATCATGCAGTTACTGGAAGAAAAGATTAAGACAGACGGCATAGCCGTTAATGAAGATATTTTAAAGGTAGACAGTTTTATCAACCACAAGGTTGACCCATTCCTTATGGAAGAGATTGGCAAAGATTTCGCCGCACATTTCGCAAATCAGGGAATCACAAAAATTGTTACCATTGAAAGCTCAGGTATTGCTCCTGCCCTTACTACTGCGATTGAGATGGGAATTCCAATGGTTATTCTGAAAAAACAGCCATCCAAAGTCCTGAACAAAAATCTGTATCAGACAATGGTTACTTCCTTTACAAAAGGAACAAGCTATGAACTGACCCTTTCCGCCGAACAGATTGATGAGACAGATCACGTTCTGATCATTGACGATTTCCTTGCGAACGGTGAAGCCGCTACCGGGGCGATCCGCCTGTTAAGAAAAGCTCATGCTACAGTTGCCGGTCTTGGAATCCTCATCGAGAAATCATTCCAGCCAGGTCGTGACAAACTGACCGAGCAGGGAATCCATGTATACTCTCTCGCTAGAATTTCCAAACTTGCAGAGAATCATATTGAATTTATTCCAGAAGAAGCGTAATCAACGGAGTGTAGAGTGCAGTGATTCTGAGAAGAATATGTCAGCTTTCGCTGACCAGAATCACGCACCAAGTCTCACGAACGTTCGACTTGAATGTTTCAATAACAACCGAAAAGCCGAAGCACAGTATTTTTCCTGTGTTTCGGCTTTCTTAATTTGTGATATCATTTCATACAATTCCATTTTTTCACATAAATGCAGTTTTTTTGTATTTCTATTTCATTTACCATAAGATTGCACAACATTTCTGTATTTCTATCTTTATTCCTGAATCTCTACTTTTTGATACAATATCGGAATGCCGGTAGCAGGAAAGCATCTGCAAAGATCCATGCCAGCACATTTGCCAGACAGATTCCCATAAATCCAATGGTCGGCGCCAGTGCAATACCCGCAATGGTTCGCGCGATCATCTCAAGTACTCCCGCAGTCATAGCAAAACTGGAAAATCCCATTCCCTGGATGGAAAAACGCACAGTTCCTACCAATGTCAGCAGACAATATCCTAACGTGCCGACAAGCAGATACAGAAAAGAATACTCTACTACTTCCGGATTCGGCTCGCTCAGGAACAGCATTGTCATTGGTCTTCCCAGCAGCAATACAAGCGGAATGCAGATTCCGGACCAGACAAATCCGCAGATAGATGCCTTTTTCAGGCCATCACTGACACGTTCCTTTTTACCAGCACCAATATTCTGTCCCACATAAGGTGCCATAGTCTGTCCCAAGGATTCCAGCGGACATGTGATCAGATTGTTGATCTTCTGCGCTGCTGTCACTCCTGCCACAGCTACAGAGCCAAGTACATTAACAGCCGCTGTAATTACCAGTGTACCAATTGCAGTAATAGAATATTGCAGACCCATCGGGATTCCGATACCGCATAAACGCATCGCATAACTTTTACGAAGCCGCCACTCATCTCTGGTTGCTTTCAGAATCGGGAATTTTTTCTTCATATAAAACAGACAGATCACACCGGAAATGCCCTGTGAAATTACCGTTGCGATTGCTGCTCCTGCCACGCCCAGAGGGATTGGAATCATCAGCACAAAATCCAGTGCAATATTTACCACAGAGGATAAAATCAGAAACATCAGCGGTGTCTTGGAATCACCAAGAGCTCTCGCCACACCTGCCAGGAAATTATACAAAAACGTGCATGGGATTCCCAAGAAGATGATCAATATGTAAATATAGGCATACTCAAAAATATCCTCCGGTGTCCGAAGCAGTACCAGCATATTTCTCGTGAAAATTGACACGAAAAATGTGATCACAATACTGAAAAATACACACAGCCAGGTGCTGTTTGTCACATATCTGCGCAGATCCACCTCTTTATTTGCGCCAAAGGCCTGGGCGATTGGAATTGAAAAACCGTTGCAGATACCGATGCAGAACCAAATGATCATAAAATTCAAAGAACCTGTAGCGCCAACACCTGCCAGCGGCTGTACACCAAGTACCTTTCCAACGATCATCGTATCCACCATACTGTACAGCTGCTGAAACAGCATACCAAGACATAACGGAACTGCAAAATTTATAATGTGTTTCAGGGTAGAACCCGAAGTCATGTCCTTTGTCATATTATACTCCTCCTCAAGTCTCTCTATATTGAAACAATTTCAAAACTCACTATATACTATAGCAAATATCCTCTTGCATCCATAACAGAACTGACATAAAATATAACAAAAGCGACTTTTTTTTATTCAATTGGAGATAATTATGAAAAATACTATAACAATCTCGGTTCAGGATGAATACTGGGAAAACCGTGCCCACGGCGATACCTCCTTTCCCTGTGCTGCCTATTATACCGATGCCAATACCCACGATATCCGCTGGCACTGGCATGAAGAATATGAATTATCCATTGTCCGAAGCGGCTCCTGCCCGTTATCTGTGGGAACTGACCATCTGACGATGCACGCCGGAGATGCCCTTTTTATCAATACCGGAACCCTGCATTCTCAGGAAACCACTAAGTCCACGAAAGACTTTTTCAAAGAAGACCTTGTTTTTCACGGACGTCTGATCTATGGATCCAAGTATACGGTCTTTTGGCAAAAATATATGGCTCCCATTGCAACATCCAGTATTTCCCTGCCATACATACACCTGACACCTGCGGTTCCCTGGGAAAAAGAGATCATTGAACTGGTTTCCGAAGCTACAGAATCTGCCCGCGAAAAACCTTTTGGCTATGAATTTTATATCCGTGAAAAATTATCCCGGATTTTTCTTCTGCTGGCGCAAAACCGGACGGAGCTTGTTTCCCACAGTCAGGACGAAACTTCTCAGGAAATGCTGCATATCAAAAAAATGATCCGTTATATTCAAGCTAACTATACCGAATCTATTTCGCTGAAACAGCTAGCGCAGACTGCCAATATCTGCGAACGGGAAGTACAACGTTCCTTCCGCAATATCATCCGCCAGTCTCCGATCCAGTATCTGATCCGTTATCGGATTGAAAAAGCCTGTCAAATGCTGGATTCCGGGGAACAGAGTATCATTGATATCTGTAACAGTTGTGGATTTTCCAGTCCAAGCTACTTTACAAAAACATTCAAATCAATTATGGGATGTACCCCACGGGAGTATCGCAATACGCGATGACAAAAAAACAGGAAGGGTGTGTTTCCTTCCTGCTGTCTTTATTCCGGATGGCATCTGCCACATGGTTCATAGCCCTGCTGCTGAAGTTCTTCCGCAGTTCCGGTAAATTCCTGACGATTATTTTCCTTAATATCCGCTACGCTGGAACAATCCGGCGTATGATATTTCATCGTATTTGTATTTAGCACGTATGTCTTTTCCGTTGTCTGAGACTGCTGACTGGACGCTGTAGATGCAGCCTGTGCCACTGCCTCCTCATCGGTTGCCTTTCTGCTGTCTCCGGTCGCATAATCAATGACAACTCCCGGCTGCACATTGTAGACATAGACATTATAGCAGACACTTGCTCCGTTATCTTCCACAGACTTTGCTTCCATCTGCACACCGGATGCTACCAGATTGTCTCCCTCAAAAATCGGTGTCACGCGGTAACGCACATGCACATTATTCTGTTTTACACAATCTGCCACTTCATCCTCAAAAGGTAACATTCCTGTCACATTCAGATAACGTGTTCCTGTGATCAGATTCTTCTCGTTTGCATTCTCACCACTGAGCTGATATCCGATCAGATGGCAACGATTATATAAATAATTTCCATCTATCCCCTCATATTTAACCGTATGCCAACCGCTTGGTTTTATCTGACCAATGACGCCACGTTCCTCCGTTGGCATCAAATCAATACCAACGATCGCATCTGCCTCGCCGCATCTGCCAAGACTGTCCAGATCTGAATAATCCTCATACGATGTCGTTTGCATGTCAGCATCTGTAAAATCAGGTACATTATTATTGATCGTTACATAGGGTTGACCAGAGTACGCCGGAATGCTGTCCAGCGATATACTTTCGCTGCTCTGTGATACAGTACCACTGTCTGAAAACTGATCCTGCTGTTCTGCAACTGCCTGACCACCGGTTTCTGCCTGTGTGGTACGTAGTTCCGGTGCCGGAGACGGTGAACATGCCGAAATAAGGACGGTTGCCGCAACGATCAGTGGAATCCATACTGCACGCATTGTTTTTGTCACTTTATGCAGCAAATCTTTTTTCTTTTCCGATGTTGCAGATGCAGCACAAGCTTTGTTATCTTTTGCACCTTCTGTCGTTCTTGCTTCTTTCTCTTTTCTGGTCTTCGAAGAATCTGCAGGAATCTCGTCATCCACGATTCCTGCATTCTCCTTCAAAAATGTCCGCAGACTCTCATAATCCTCCGCAAATACCATTGCCTGCATACCGGCTTTTCTGGCACCTTCCACATTGTCTTCCCGATCATCCAAAAACAGACATTCTTCCGGGTTCAACTGATATTTTTCCAACAGGCATTTATAAATCTGCACATCTGGTTTGATCAAATGCACATCAGAAGAGATCACGACGCCTTCAAATGTCTCCAACGGAAAAAATTTTGGAAAATACCGATAAAATTCATCTGCCGCCGCATTGGAAAGCACATAAGTCTGATACCCCCACTTTCGTGCATCCTCACACAACTTTACAGATTCCACCAATGGCTCCATACAGATATCCCAGCCATACACACATTTTTTCAATTCCTCATGATATTGCTCAGGGATTCTTTTTGCCACGCTTTCATACATTTCCTCGATAGAGATCGTTCCTCTGTCCCGCTCTACCCATTCCGATCCCTGAAACAATTCTTTTCGGATGAGGTCTCTTGCTTCCTCTGATGTTACATATTCCCGCAATGGAACTTCCGGATCATAACGCATGAGTACATTTCCCATGTCAAATATTAAATGCTTGATTTTTGCCATAACTTACCTGCCTTTTTTAACCCAAAGAATGCCACTTTGTATATTCCCATATCAATCGTATATGGGATATCCGAAGTGACATTCTCTTTTTTATGAATAAATTTTTATAATCCTAGCGGATTCCAGTTACCTCGTAGCCTTCCTCTTCTACTGTTTTTTTCAGTGTAGCATCGTCTACGGAACCGGACAACCGAACCACAGCAGTTCCTTTCTCATGGCTTGCCTCTGCGGATACAACACCATCTAATGCCTCTAATGCTTTCTTTACATGTGCCTCGCAGTGTCCACACATCATACCTTTGATCTCGATTACTTTCTCCATGTCAATCTCCTCCTGTTTTTCAGCTATTACGTCTGTATCGACTACAATCTGTACATCCTGCTGATTCTGATTCTTTTTATGATTTTTCTTCTTATCTCGTTTCGTACTGTAAACCTTTACAAAATTCAGACGCAGCGCATTGGTTACCACGCAGAAGCTGGACAGACTCATCGCAGCCGCTCCAAACATCGGGTTTAATTTCAGTCCAAACCAATGATACCACACTCCGGCGGCAATCGGAATACCTATTACGTTATAAATGAACGCCCAAAACAGATTTTCGTGAATATTCCGGAGTACTGCACGACTCAGACGAATGGCAGCCGGTACATCGGAAAGACTGCTTT
>CAKRKO010000072.1 GCA_934358495.1 uncultured Eubacterium sp.
GCTCAGTTGGTGGAGCGCGACCTTGCCAAGGTCGAGGCCGCGGGTTCGAGTCCCGTCTCGCGCTCTTTACATAAAAAGAGATATCCATATGGATATCTCTTTTTTTATGTAATGAGCCCTGACGGGCTCAGAACAGGATTCAGAGAATCCTGTTCGAGGTCTCAGAGGGCATAAAGCCCTCTTCGGTCGGTGCTAACCATTGGTCTCCCAGACCAATAGCACCGTCTCGCGCTTTTTTTGAACGTCATCGCGCAGTATTTTTTTGGTTACTACTTTATGAAATGCGATTTTTTTGCTATACTATTACGAATACGAGAAAAATAAAATAGAAGATGTCGAAGGGATGTCAGATCTATTTATTTTATGGAGCGAAATTTTAAATAGAAATATACAATTGGAGGACGCAGATGAGTTACGCAGATCACATTTTTATCAATATGTGTAAAGATATTATTGAAAACGGAACCAGCACAGAGGGAGAAAAGGTGCGCCCGAAATGGGAGGACGGAACCAGTGCTTACACCATCAAACAGTTTGGTGTGGTAAACCGCTATGACCTGTCCAAAGAATTTCCGGCACTGACCCTGCGCAGAACTGCCATCAAGAGCTGTACGGATGAAATGCTCTGGATCTGGCAGCAGAAATCCAACAATATCAACGATCTTCACAGCCATGTGTGGGATGAATGGGCGGATGAGACTGGTTCTATCGGAAAAGCATATGGTTATCAGATGGGCGTAAAGCATCAGTATAAGGAAGGCATGATGGATCAGGTAGACCGCGTGATCTATGATCTGAAAAATAATCCGTACAGCCGCCGTATTATGACAAATATTTATGTGCATGCGGATCTGCATGAGATGCATCTGTATCCGTGTGCTTACAGTATGACATTTAACGTGACAAAGAAACCGGGACAGGACAAACTGGTATTGAATGCGATTCTGAATCAGCGTTCCCAGGACATTCTGGCAGCAAATAACTGGAATGTGTGTCAGTATGCGGTACTGATGCATATGCTGGCGCAGGTTTGCGATATGCAGGTAGGCGAGCTGGTGCATGTCATTGCGGATGCGCATATTTATGACAGACATATTCCGCTGGTACAGGAGCTGATCTCCCGTGAGCCGCTTCCGGCCCCGACATTCTGGCTGAATCCGGAAGTGAAGGATTTTTACAAGTTTACAAGAGCTGATGTGCGTCTGGATAATTATCAGACCGGTCCGCAGATCACAAACATTCCAATCGCAGTATAATCAACCTGTGAGAAATATTAGTTAGAAAAAAAGATTGAAAAACAAGTTTTTGTAAATAAGGCAAATAGATTGTTTTTGAATGAGCGCAATTATATAAGAAGAAAGAGAGATGTAAGATACATGAATTTGATTGCAGCAGTAGATAAAAACTGGGCCATCGGCAGAAATAACAAGCTGTTGGTGAGCATTCCGGATGATATGAAATTTTTCCGTGAGACAACCACCGGAAAAGTCGTTGTCATGGGACGTAAGACACTGGAGAGTTTTCCGGGAAAGAAACCGTTGAAAAACCGTGTGAATATCGTTCTGACAGGAGATAAAAATTACCGTGTGGACGGAGCTGTGATCGTGCACGATATGGACGAACTGCACGAAGAACTGAAAAAATACGACAGCAAAGACATTTACGTTATTGGTGGCGAGAGTATTTACAAACAGCTTCTGGATGAGTGCGACGTGGCGCACATCACAAAAATTGATTTTGCTTACGAGGCAGATGCCTGGTTCCCGAATCTGGATGAAAAAGAAGAGTGGGTAGTTACCGCGGACAGCGAGGAGCAGACCTACTTTGATCTGGAATATTATTTCTACAAATATGAAAAGAAGGCATAACGGATGAGCAATTTTTTATTTAGTATCAATGTAACGATACCGATTTTTCTCGTTATGGTGATTGGATATTTTCTGCGCCGGATCGGTATGCTGAACGAGAACTTTGTCACGGTGGCAAATAAGTTCAATTTCAAAGTGACTTTGCCGTTTTTGCTCTTCCGTGACTTATCGACAGTGAATATCCAGGAAGTATTTGATCTGAAGTATGTGCTGTTTTGTGCAATAGCTACTTCTGTCTGCTTCTGGAGTGTGTATGGTCTGACGAAGATTTTTATGAAAGACAAATCCATGACAGGTGCTTTTGTTCAGGCATCCTTCCGCAGCAGTGCAGCGGTTATGGGTCTGGCATTTATCCAAAATATTTATGGGCAGTCCACAATGGGCTCACTGATGATCATCGGTGCAGTTCCATTGTATAACATATATTCCGTGCTTGTACTGACTTTTGAAGGGGATTACCCGGAGAATGAGCGTGATACAGGCAGAATCAAACAGGCTTGTGTCAATATCCTGAAGAACCCGATTATCATCGGCATAGTCCTTGGTCTGATCGTGGCATTATTACATAATCCACTGCCGGAGCTGGTAAATTCGACCGTAAACAATGTGGCAAAGATGGCAACCCCACTTGCATTGATCGGACTTGGCGCGGGATTCGAAGGAAAGAAGGCACTGGCAAAAATCAAACCTACCCTCTGGGCTGCTTTTATCAAGCTGATCGCCCAGGCAGCAATTTTTATTCCGATTGCGGCTGCTCTTGGTTTCCAGGGCGAAAAAATGGTCGCACTCGTAGTCATGCTGGCAGCACCGGCAACCCCGAGCTGTTATATCATGGCAAAAAATATGCATAACGACGGTGTGTTGACAGCAAGTATCGTAGTTACGACCACTTTGCTGGCTTCTGTGACACTGACGGGATGGATTTTCCTGCTGCGCACGTTAGGGTGGATTTAGAAGGAGAGAGTTGAATGGATATAACAGGAAAAAAATTGTTTGTAAAAGCGCTTCTTGAAGAAGGCGTAGATACCGTGTTTGCCTATCCGGGTGGAACGGTAACTGATTTATTTGATGAATTATATCTGAATGGAAAAATTGATCTGGTATTGCCACGGCATGAGCAGGCTCTGGTGCATGAAGCAGAAGGATATGCCCGTGAGACAGGTAAAACCGGCGTATGTCTGGTAACAAGTGGTCCTGGTGCAACAAACACTGTGACAGCCATTGCAGATGCTTTTTACGACAGTATTCCGCTGGTTGTATTTACCGGTCAGGTGCCATTAAATCTGATTGGTAATGATGCGTTCCAGGAGGTGGATATCGTTGGTATGACCCGTGGCATCACAAAGTATAGTGTGACAGTTCGTGATCGTAAAGATCTGGGAAGAACCATTAAAATGGCGTTCCACATTGCAAAAACAGGAAAGCCGGGTCCGGTTCTGATCGATCTTCCGAAGGATATTCAGACCACAACAGGTCCGTCCGAGTATCCGGGTCAGGTGGATATCCGTGGTTACAAAATTAACGAGGGCGTTCACCTTGGACAGTTGAAAAAAGCGACAAAATTACTGAAAGTAGCACGTCGTCCACTGATCCTTGCCGGTGGTGGTGTCAATATTGCGGGCGCCAATGAACTGTTGGAGCAGATTGTAGATATTACTCATGTTCCGGTTGTTACAACCGTTATGGGAAAAGGTGCGATTCCGTCCGACCATCCATATTATGTGGGAAGCAGCGGAATGCATGGCCGTTATGCGGCAAATATCGCAGTCAGCAAATGTGATGTGCTCTTTTCCATCGGAACCCGTTTCAATGACCGTATCACCGGTGATCTGAATGAGTTTGCACCAAAAGCAAAGATTATTCATGTGGATATTGATGCAGCAGCGATTTCCCGAAATGTTGTGGTAGATGTGCCGATCGTTGCGGATGCCAAAGTGGCCCTGCAGCAGATGCTGGAATGGGTTGAGCCGAAGGATACCGAAGAATGGGTAAAACAGATTGCAGCATGGGATCATGAGAATCCTCTGGAAATGCGTCGTGACAAAGGTATGACACCACAGATGATCATGGAAGGTTTAAATCAGGTTTATGATGAGGTTACCTATGTCACTGATGTAGGTCAGCATCAGATGTGGGCAAGCCAGTATCTGGATGTCAATCATAAAAAGAAAATTATTACTTCCGGAGGGCTTGGAACCATGGGATTTGGCTTCCCGGCTGCGCTCGGAGCAAAGATGGGACATCGGGAGCGAGATATTGTTTGTATCACTGGTGATGGTGGATTTCAGATGAATATGCAGGAGATGGCGACAGCTATTGTACAGCAGACACCTATCACAGTCTGCCTGCTGAACAACTATTATCTTGGCATGGTTCGTCAGATGCAGCAGTTATTTTATGGAAAACGTTATTCTGCAACCTGTCTGCGTCGTCGTAAAGGATGTCCGGAACATTGCAAGGGACCGAATGAGAACTGTCCGCCATATGTACCGGATTTCATGAAATGGGCAGAAAGTTATGGTGCACATGGTATTCGTGTTACAAAGGAAGAAGATATCATTCCGGCACTCGAAGCCGCAAAAAACAATACTGACGCACCGACCGTCATTGAGTTTATGGTTGCCACTGAGGAAATCGTACTTCCGATGGTTCCAGGTGGAAATCCAATGAATAACATGATTTTGAAAAGCAAATAGGGGAGGAGAATAGCAATGAAAGACAGATGGATTGCATTATATGTAGAAAACCAGGTTGGTGTTCTTGCAAAAATCTCCGGTTTATTTGCAGGAAAATCCTATAACCTGAAAAGTCTGACCGTAGGTACGACTGAGGAGGAGGATACTTCCAGAATCACCATCAGCACCATGTGTGATGATATTACTTTTGAGCAGATCAAAAAGCAGTTAAACCGTATGGTTGAGGTTATCAAAGTCATGGATCTGACAGATGTACCGATCCATATGAAAGAGATCATGTTCGCAAAGGTGAAAAAACTGAGTAATACCGACAAGGCAGAAGTATTTCGTATTGCAGAAGTATTTCATGTGGAGACAGCAGATATCGGAATGGACAGCGTACTTTTAGAGTGTAAGCTGACAGAACGCAGAAATAATGAGCTGATTGCCTTATTAAAACAGCGGTTTCAGAGTGTGGAAATCGTGCGTGGTGGAGCAGTTGCAATTGAATCTATCAGCACTTCCTGCAGATAAGGTGAATTATTAAATAAAAATGAATTCATCTTGCTATGGAAAAACATGAAAAAAATGCAGGTGTTTTGTGAAAAAATACTGGAAATACAACATGATTTGCTGTATAACAATACATATAGAAAAAGCTAGAAATGCAGGAATGAAAAGGTAAAACTGCAAAATAGATAAGAAAGAAGGATATCACAGTGGAAAAGAAGAATATCGATTGGGAAAACCTGGACTTTGGATATCGTCAAACGGACAAACGTTTCGTAGCAAATTATAAAGATGGTGCATGGGACGAGGGAACACTGACTGAGGATGCAACCATAGTATTAAATGAGTGTGCAGGTGTATTACAGTATGCACAGACTGTTTTTGAAGGATTAAAAGCATATACAACCGTAGACGGAAAAGTAGTAATCTTCCGCCCGGATTTAAATGCATCTCGTATGGCAGATTCAGCCAGAAGACTTGAAATGCCTGTTTATCCGGAAGATAAATTCATCGAAGCTGTAGAGAAAACAGTAAAGGCAAATTTTGCATATGTTCCACCATATGGCACAGGTGCAACACTGTACATCCGTCCATATATGTTTGGAAGCAGCCCGGTTATTGGTGTGAAACCGGCTCAGGAGTATCAGTTCCGTGTATTGACTACACCAGTCGGACCATATTTCAAAGGTGGCGTAAAACCATTAACAATCCGTGTAACAGATTTTGACCGTGCAGCTCCTCACGGAACAGGCCATATCAAAGCCGGATTAAACTATGCAATGAGCTTACATGCAATCGTAACTGCTCATGAAGAAGGATATGCTGAGAATATGTATCTGGATGCTGCAACCCGTACAAAAGTTGAGGAGACAGGTGGAGCAAACTTCTTATTCGTTACAAAAGACAACAAGATCGTAACACCGAAGTCCGACAGTATCCTGCCATCTATCACACGTCGTTCCCTGATGTATGTAGCTGAGCATTACCTTGGACTGGAAGTAGAGCAGAGAGAAGTATATCTGGATGAAGTACCGAACTTTGTAGAATGTGGTCTGTGCGGTACGGCGGCAGTTATTTCTCCGATTGGAAAGATTGTTGATCATGGTCGTGATATCTGTTTTGCAAGTGGTATGGATGAGATGGGACCGGTTCTGTCCAAACTGCGTGAAACATTGGTTGATATCCAGGAGGGCAAAATTGAAGCTCCGGAAGGCTGGATTCACGTAATTGAGTAATCATTAGCAGAAAAGTGTGATTTTGATAAAAAATAAATGTAACTATAAAAAAGAGATTTCCCTGTGGTTTTATATGAACCATAAGGAAATCTCTTTTTTAATTTTTTTCTTTTTCAGGAAGCCGTACATAAATCTTTTCGATTCGATGCTTATTCTTCGTGCGCACCTGCAGGAAAATACCATCCGGTGTCGTAATAGATTCTCGGATCTTTGGCAGATGGTCTAACAGACCAATCATATAACCGCCGATGGAATCGTAATCATCGGATTCCAGATGAAGGTTCAGCGCATCACTGAAATCTTCCAGATTCATGGAACCTTCCACCAGATATTCATGCTCCGAGATCTTCTGGATCGGATCTTCTTCATCGTAGTCGTATTCATCGCGGATTTCTCCGACGATTTCTTCAATCAGATCTTCCAGTGTCAGCAGACCGGCGGTCGTACCGTATTCATCCAGCACGATGGCAATGTTGATGGATGAATTTCGCATTTCCACCAACAGATCTGCGGTGTGTTTGTGTTCGTAAGTAAAGTAGGGTTCCCTCATCAGCTCCCGCACAGAAAAATGTTCACGGTCACAGAGGAGCAGATCTTTGATATTTAAAATACCGATGACATCGTCTGTGGTTTCTTCGTAAACCGGAAGTCGTGTAAAACGGTCTTCCCGGAAAATATCCAGAATCTCATCATAGGTGTTATCCACATGTGCAAAGGTCATATCGATACGTGGCACCATGACTTCCTTTGCAAGGGCATCACCAAAATCAAACACGTTGTTGATCATTTCTTTTTCTTCAGACTCAATAACGCCGGATTCATGACTGACATCAACGATGGTACGCAGTTCACTCTCTGTCATGGCCTGTTTTCCTTCGGAAGCCTTGACACCAAGGAGTCGGAGTACAAGCATGGACAGATGATTGATGAGGAAAATAACCGGAGTCAGTATTTTCATCAGAAGCCAGATGACGTTACAAAACCGCAGAGAAATTTTTTCAGCCCGCAGTGTAGCCATGGTTTTTGGAGAAATCTCACCGAAGATCAGGATCAGTACAGTCAGGATTCCGGTAGCAATTCCGGCACCGGCATTGCCAAAAATATGAATGGCAAGGGCGGTAGCCAGAGAAGAAGCGGTCAGGTTGACCACATTATTGCCAATCAGGATTGCACTGAGCATTTTTGCAGAATCATCTGTGATTTTCAGTACCTTTGCAGCACGTTTGTTTCCTTCCTCAGCCAGTGAGCGCATGCGAATGCGGTTTACGGTGGTCAGCGCTGTTTCCGATGAGGAAAAGAAAGCTGACAGAGCCAATAGAATGACCAGTATGATTAATTGTATTGCGGAACTTATGTCCAAAAATAATTCACCTCGCTAAATAAATGTGTTGTTTGTGGGCACAGCCTGTTACAAAAATCTGTAAAACGCTGTAGATTACAATTTTATTCTTTATATTACAGGAAACGAGTAGGATTTTCAAGAGAATATTGTGTGAAAATCAGGTTCTATTCAACTAATTATCGGAATATATATCATATGGGAGGAAGAAAAAATGGAAAGAACACAGGGAAATAACAAAATTGTAATGAAAGTATTGAGCACATTGCTGATTATGTACATAGTAACGGGAGCATTATTATTTTTGCTGGCGTTTCTTCTTTATAAAATGGAGCTGACGGAAAACATCGTGACCATTGGAATCATGGTGATCTATGTCGTGTCAGGGCTGCTTGGTGGAATTATCATTGGAAAGAGAATGAAGAGCAGAAAATTTTTATGGGGAATTATGATGGGGGCAGCATATTTTCTGATGTTGATGATTGGATCTGTACTTATGAACCGGGGACTCAACTCGGATGGATTGCATATGGCAATGACGCTGCTCATGTGCATGGGGGCTGGAATGATCGGCGGCATGGTGAGTTAGGGAACAGAAATCCAGTTCATACGCGCCATTCGCAAAGCGACTGCGTTCATGAGCAAGTAGCGAAAGCGGATTGCGAATGTCCGCTTTACCCTGTTTCAAGAAGATGTCCCGTAAAGATGAGTGAACAGGGAAGATAAAAAAATACTTTCTTTATAGTGGAAAATATGGTATACTTCTGACATATGTAAGAAGAAAGGAGATTTCGGAAGATGAAACACGTAAAAACATTAAATACAAAAAGATTACAGAACACAGTAAAAAAAGGCGGATGTGGTGAGTGCCAGACATCATGCCAGTCTGCTTGCAAAACTTCCTGTACAGTAGGAAACCAGAGCTGCGAGCACAAATAAGAAGAATAAGTAAATGATACACAAAGGGCCGTATGCTAAGGCATGCGGTCATTTGCACGTTTAAAGGAAAATCCCAATTTACAAAAAGTGGGAGTTTCCACTTAGACTTAAGAAGAAAACAGCAGCTATTTGCGCTGATTTTAATATAGAAATAGAAAGAGAGGAACTACATTTGGTTCACCAGTATAAAAATAATGGTTATAACATTGTTCTTGATGTAAACAGTGGTGCGATCCATGTGGTAGATGAGGTCTCCTATGATGTGATCGCTCTGTACGAAGATCATACACCTGAGGAGATTGTGGCAGAGCTGTCCGCAAAATACAGTGAGGCAGACGTAAAAGAAGCCTGTGAGGAGATCGCTTCCCTGAAAGAGGCTGGAGAGCTGTTTACAAAAGACGAATACGAAAATTATATTATGGACTTTAAGAAACGTCCGACAGTCGTAAAGGCACTTTGCCTGCATATTGCACACGACTGCAACCTTGCCTGTCGCTATTGTTTTGCAGAAGAAGGCGAATATCATGGTCACAGAGAATTGATGACTTATGAAGTAGGAAAGAAAGCACTGGATTTCCTGATTGAAAACTCCGGAAGCCGTCGCAATCTGGAAGTGGATTTCTTCGGTGGCGAGCCTCTGATGAACTGGCAGGTTGTCAAAGATCTGGTAAAATACGGCAGAGAGCAGGAGAAGCTGCATGACAAGAAATTCCGTTTTACGCTGACAACAAACGGTGTTTTACTTAACGATGAAGTAATGGAATTTGCAAACAAAGAGATGGGGAACGTCGTACTGAGTATCGATGGACGAAAAGAAGTACATGATCATATGAGACCGTTCCGCAATGGAAAAGGAAGTTACGATATGATCGTGCCGAAATTCCAGCAGTTTGCAGAAAGCCGTAATCAGGACAAGTATTATGTCCGTGGAACTTTCACTCATTACAATCTGGATTTTGCCGATGATGTCCTTCATCTGGCAGATCTTGGTTTCAAGCAGATTTCCGTTGAACCGGTAGTGGCAGAGGATTCTGAGGAATATGCACTGCGTGAAGAAGATTTACCGAAACTGTTTGCGGAATATGACAAACTTGCCGCTGAAATGGTAGAAAGAAAAAAAGCCGGAAAGGATTTCAATTTCTTCCATTTTATGATAGATTTAGAGGGTGGTCCATGTGTGGCAAAGAGATTATCCGGATGTGGTTCAGGTACCGAGTATCTGGCTGTTACTCCATGGGGTGATTTCTATCCGTGCCATCAGTTTGTAGGAAACGAAGAATTTCTCATGGGAAATGTATGGGACGGTGTGAAACGTACCGACATCCAGGATGAATTCAAATGCTGCAATGTTTATGCAAAAGAAAAATGCAGAAATTGTTTTGCAAAATTCTACTGCAGCGGCGGATGTGCAGCAAACTCCTATCATTTTCATGGACATATCAATGATGCATATGATATTGGCTGTGAGCTTCAGAAAAAGCGTATTGAATGTGCAATCATGATCAAAGCGGCAGAAGCTGAGATGGAGGTAGAAGGATGAAGAAAAAAAAGGGAGTCGTAGTCTTTCTGGTAATGATCATTGTGATGTTACTGCTTGGCTATTATTCTTATGGTATTGTAAAGGGTACCGCAGCAAAGGACAATGAGAAAGGTGTAAAACTTGGTCTGGATCTTGCCGGTGGTGTCAGCATTACATACCAGGTGAAAGGCGATGCGACACCGTCTGCAGAGGATATGAGTGATACGGTATATAAACTGCAGAAGCGTGTCGAGACTTACAGTACAGAGGCAGAGGTTTATCAGGTAGGTGATAACCGTATCTCCGTAGAGATTCCGGGTGTATCGGATGCCAATGCCATTCTGGAAGAACTTGGAACACCGGGTACTCTTGAGTTTAAGACAACAGAGGGTGAGACATTTATGACTGGTGAGATGGTAGCTGATGCACAGGCTGCCACAGATACAAGCGGAAAAAGTTCCAGCAAATATGTGGTTCAGTTAAAACTGACCAGCGAGGGAGCTGAGATTTTTTCTGAAAAAACAGGTGAGTATCTGAACAAAGTACTTCCAATTTACTATGATGGTGAGTGTATCAGTTATCCGAAGGTAGAGAGCCAGATCACAAATGGTGAGGCTGTCATCAGCGGTATGAAGAGCTACGAAGATGCAGAAGCACTTGCTTCCCAGATCCGAAGCGGTGCACTGAAACTGGAGTTGGAAGAGTTACAGTCTGAGGTCGTTGGAGCAAAACTTGGTTCCCAGGCCATCAAAACAAGTATTATTGCAGCAATCATCGGTATTCTGATCATTATTGCATTTATGCTGATCGCATACCGTATTCCGGGACTGGCAGCATCTATTGCACTGCTGATCTATACAGGTATCATACTTGCAATTTTACATTTATATCACATTACACTGACCTTACCGGGTATCGCAGGTATTATCCTGTCTATTGGTATGGCGGTGGATGCCAACGTCATTATTTTTGCACGTATCCGTGAGGAGATAGCGGCCGGACATTCAGTGGCTCAGTCTATTGACACTGGATTTAAAAAAGCATTTTCCGCGATCTTTGATGGAAATATCACCACATTGATCGCAGCAGCAGTACTTGGACTGCGTGGTTCAGGTACCGTAAAAGGTTTTGCAGCTACATTAGCTATCGGTATCATATTCTCTATGTTTACTGCACTGGTAATTTCCAGATGGCTGGTAAAAGCACTTTACGGACTTGGATTCCAGGATAAGAAATTCTATGGTGAGAAGAAAGAGGGCAAGAGTGTCAACTTCCTTGGAAAACGTGGAATATTTTTCGGGGTTTCTCTGGCAGTGATCGTAGCAGGATTTGTCGGCATGGGTGCACACAAAGCAGGTGATGGACAGGTATTGAACTTCAGTATGGAGTTTAAGGGAGGTACCGCTACAACAGTTGCATTCGACAAAGATTATACCATCGAGGAAATCGATGATCAGATTGTTCCTTATGTAGAAAAAGTAACCGGTGACGCAAACGTACAGACACAGAAAGTGGCAGACAGTAATTCTATCATCATCAAGACAAGAACACTGGATCTGGATGAGCGTGAACAACTGGCAACCGCAATGGAAGACAACTTTGGCGTTCAGGAAAGCGATATTACATCTACAAATATCAGCTCAACGATCAGTAACGAGATGAGAAGTGATGCGGTTGTAGCTGTGATCATAGCAACAATCTGTATGCTGATCTATATCTGGTTCCGGTTTAAAGATATCCGTTTTGCAAGCAGTGCGGTTATCGCTCTGGTGCATGATGTACTCGTTGTACTTGCATTTTATGCATTATCCCAGACATCTGTGGGCAGTACATTTATTGCCTGCATGCTGACTCTGGTAGGTTATTCCATCAATGCGACCATCGTTATCTTTGACCGTATCCGTGAGAATCTGGCTCTGGAGAGCGGACGCAGAGATACAGACCTGAAAGAAGTTGTAAACAAGAGTATCACACAGACATTGTCACGAAGCATTAATACTTCCCTGACAACCTTTATCATGGTATTTATGCTGTTTATTCTCGGTGTATCTTCCATCCGTGAATTTGCAGGACCACTGATGGTAGGCGTTATCTGTGGTGGATATTCTTCCGTATGCATTACAGGTGCACTGTGGTACGTATTTAAGACAAAATTTTCAAAGAAGAAAAAATAAAAGAATCTTAAGAGTACGTTATTAGCTTTTATGGCAGTATCATAATAGAATCTAAAAAAAGACAGTAGTTGTAGAGATGCAGCTGCTGTCTTTTTTTATGCAAATTTGACAAGTTTATATAGAAAAAAAACAAAAATCTGATGTAACCATGAAAGTTACAAAAAATCCTAGTAATTTACTCTAAAATGATGTATGATAGATTTCGGTTGATAGAATTTCGTAAGTTAATACTATCTTGCAGGATATTTATTTTTTTGCTAATATAGGAAAGATTAGTGTGATAACATTTACTTATTTATGCTCAAGTCGAACGGAGGAATTGGTATGCAGGCGTATATGGAATATTTTCAGACGCATGGACAGGAATATGTGCATATGATCTGGCAGCATTTGTACCTGAGCCTTCTGGCGGTCGGCATTGCTGCAGCTATCGGTATTCCATGTGGAATCCTGTGTCTGCGTATGCCAAAGGTGAAAAAAATACTGACCACCGGCTTCGGTGCTTTGCGGATTATACCGAGCCTTGCGGTGCTTGTCATCCTGATCCCGATCATGGGAGTTGGTGTGAAACCGGCACTGACGGCGTTGGTAATCCTGGCAATTCCTCCAATCCTGATACAGACGACACTGGCGTTTTCACAGGTGCCGGATTTTATGCTGGAAGTGGCAGATGCCATGGGAATGGATCAAAAGAGAAAATTCCGTCAGGTGGAAGTACCGCTGGCAATACCCGGTATTATCAGTGGCATACGCATGGCAATGTCTGAAGTCATTGCAAGTGCGACACTGGCAGCGTATATAGGTGCAGGTGGTCTTGGAATTCTGATTTTTAATGGTATCAATCTGCTGAAAACGGAATATCTGGTGATCGGTGGCGGAACCGTAGCCGTGATCACAATGCTTTGCAGCATGGTGCTTGGTGCTATTGAAAAAAAACTGAGCCATGCAGCTTAGCAGATATGCGATAATTAGATTTTTGCAATATAGAAAAATTGAATGAAAAGAGAAATACAGGAGGAAAAGTGATGAAGAAAAAAATATTAGCAGTCATCCTTGCAGTTGCATCTTTCGCAGCACTTGCAGGATGCGGAAGTAACGGAACAACAGACCAGAAAGCAGATGGAAGTGCAGCAACTGAGAGCAGTAGCAGCACAAACGCAGACACTACTATTAAAATTGGAGCAAAAAGCTTCAGTGAGAGTAAAATCTTGGGTGAGTTATATGCATTGGCACTGGAAGATGCAGGTTATACTGTAGACCGCGAATTTGAGGTATCTGATAACCTGATTCATCAGGCCGTATGTGACGGTCAGATTGACATGTATCCGGAATACACAGGTACTGCATTGTTGACCATTTTGGATCAGCCAATGGAGACAGATCCGCAGATGACTTACGATACCGTAAAGAAAATGTATGCAGAGAAATTTAATTTGGATGTTCTGGATATGTGCGAAGCAAGTAACGGAAACGGCCTGACTATGCGTGCAGACGTGGCAGAAAAATATGGCATTAAGACAATTTCAGATCTTCAGGAAAATGCAGAAAACATCCGTTTCGGCGGAACATCTGATACCTTTGAACGTGAAGATGGACTTCCGGGACTGGAGCAGACATACGGAACTTTCAATTTCAAATCAAAAAATACCTTTGATAACTCTCTGAAATATCAGGCAATGGCAAATGATGAGGTAGACTGTGTGCCAGCTTACACTACAGATGCACAGCTGAGCAGTGATGAATTTATTCTGTTAGAGGATGACAAACATTTCTGGCCTCCGTACAACATTATCCCGGTTGTTCGTCAGGAACTGATCGATAAGCATCCGGATGTGGCTGAAATCATCAACAAGATCAGCGCAGCAATTGATACAGAGACAATGACAAAATTAAATGCACAGGTAGACATTGAGAAAGAAGAGTACGAAGATGTTGCCGCAGATTTTTATGACACACTGAAATAATAAGCTGGGATAGATTTAAAAATCAGAGTTATCTCAGTCGAGAAGACTCCCACTTCTGCAAGTGGTGAGTAATAACAAGCCTTTCTCAGTGGGAGTACAATCTCC
>CAKRKO010000073.1 GCA_934358495.1 uncultured Eubacterium sp.
AAAATATCTCTTGCAAGGTCATCGTAAGTATACTCATTTTTCAACGTATTCAATAAGTATGCAGCAATGGTAGTGTCAATGCAATATTTTGTCTCCGGTACACGGACATGCTTCAACAATCCTTTCAGATCAGGCGTTATAAGTGTATCCAGTCCCTCACAAAGTTTCTGGACCTGTTCTTCCAGATATGCTTCTGTCACGAAACCGCCACAGGTCAGATACACAATGTTCTGATTGCTTTTTGCCACTGCCAGACCATACACAGTTCCTGCCTCTTCAAAGAAAGACACCACCGCCTCTTTTGCAGAAAATCCATCAAAAAAGTTCTGAATCTCATCCAGTTCATGATATACATGGAAATATTTTTCCAGATCGTTCTGTGACATGTCATCTGAAAAACGGGTCAGCATATTTTTGAACTCCAGGCGCTTCATAAATACATACGCTTCCGGTGTATACAGATCTGTCAGCTTTGCCGCTTCCATGTCAAAATCAATCGGTGCATGTACTTCGATGGTCGCCAGGGTCTTACTCATCTGTGCCATATCGTAGTGTTCTTCCAGATTGGTTTTTGCACGTTTTGGTGTGATTTCTTCTAAATGCGCATAGGCATTTTCGATACTTTTGTATGCAACGATCAGATTGGTAGCTGTCTTTTCACCAATGCCCGGTACACCTGGAATATTATCGGAACTGTCACCCATCAGAGCCTTCACATCGATAAATTCCTTCGGTGAAACCTGATAACGCTCCAACACATCTGATGCATAATAATCTTCGATTTCCGTACCGGTACGTTTCGTCTTCGGAATCCGGATTTTTACTTTTTCTGTCGCCAATTGCAATAAATCACGGTCACCGGAAATAATACTGACATCCATTCCCTGTGCTTCTGCCATACCTGCAATCGTTCCAAGCAGATCATCTGCTTCATATCCCGGCATTTCCACGATTTTGATTCCCATGGCCTGCAAAACTTCTTTCATAACAGGCACTTGCTCCCGCAATTCCTGAGCCATCGGTTTTCTCGTTCCTTTATAGGCATCAAACATCTGATGTCGGAAAGTCGGCTCACTGCGGTCAAAGGCCACCGTCAAATAATCCGGTTTTTCCTCATCCAGAATCTTGAACATAATATTTAAAAATCCGTATACTGCATTGGTGTGCAATCCTTCGGAATTCGTCAACAACGGAACTCCGAAAAAGGCACGATTTAAAATACTATGTCCATCAATCAGTACGATTTTTTTACTCATACTAAATCTCCCTTGTGTACTCTTTGAGCCATTCACGCTCATCATCATTCAGATACGGAGATATTTTTTCCCATACCATTTTATGATATGCATTCAGCATTTTTTTCTCACGGCAGGTCATCTCATCCGGATCGATTCCATCCAGATCGATCGGCGCGTAAGTAATATTTTCAAACTGCATGAACTGACCATATTCGTTTTTCTCTGCTTTCACACAGATCAGCTCATTCTCGGTACGGATACCGTACTCACCCTCCAGATATACACCCGGCTCGTCCGTAGTGATCATACCTTCTTCCAGTCTGCCGCTGTCATTGCGCTCTGCAACGACTCTCCAACGGAAGCCGTTCGGTCCCTCATGTACATTCAGGATATGTCCGACACCATGGCCGGTTCCGCATTTATAATCAATCCCCATCTCCCATAATGGTCCACGGCTTAAAATGTCTAAGTTTAATCCGCTGCATCCATACAGGAATTTTGCATTTGCAAGGTTCAGATTAGATCTGCAAACCGTTGTAAAATGCAGCTTCTGTTTGTCAGTCAGAGGTCCAAGCACAAAGGTTCTTGTAATATCTGTCGTTCCCTCGTAGTAATGTCCGCCGGAATCTACCAGTAAAAATCCTTCCGGTTTTAACTCTGCTGCTGTCTCTTTTTTTGCAGAATAGTGCATCATAGCTGCATTTGCGCCATACGCACTGATATTATCAAAACTCAGGTCCAGGAAATTCTCCTGTTCGGCACGCAAGCTGTCCAGATATTTTCCTGCGGTATACTCTGTGATATATTCTTTTCCAACATGTGTCTTTAACCAGTACATAAATTTGGTTACAGCCACACCGTCTTTTAAGTGTGCAATTCTTGTATTTTTTAACTCTGTCGCATTTTTGATGGCTTTCATACGCTCGGATGGATTCAGGTCATCTACAACTTTTAATCCTTCCGGAAATGCCATACGGATACGATAATTGATGGTATGTTCGTCCATCAGCATTACTTTGTCTGCTGCAAGTTTTGCTGCTGCATCGTATATCTCATCATAAGCACAAACAGTAATGTCATTGTCTGCCAGATATACACGCACTTCATCCGTCAGTGTCTCTGCATGGATAAACAATGTGCATGCATCTTCCTCAATCAGCAGGAAAGATAAAAATACCGGTACATGGGAAATGTCGTTTCCACGCAGGTTTAAAATCCATGCAATGTCATACAGAGAACTGATCATATGCACCTGTGCACCTTTCTCTTTCATTACTTCACGGATTCTTCCTAATTTGGACGCAGTGGTCTCTCCGCTGTATTCATCGGTTAAAATCCATACTTTCTCTGTCGGAAGCTGTGGTCTGTCAGTCCAGATTTCGTTTACCAGATCTTTTGCAACGAACAGGCTTCCCTGCTTTTTCTCAGCGATTGCAGCATATGCCGCTCCGTCTGCACTGGAAAGCACTCTTCCGTCAAAGCCGATCACACCGCCCTGTGGAAGTTTATCTTCTACGAATTCTTTTACTGTCGGTACGCCTTCCTCAGACATGCGGTACAGTGTGATGGTGCTGCCTGCAAGCTGCTGCTCAGCCTGAATGAAGTAACGTCCATCTGTCCACAGACCTGCTTCTGTCAATGTCACTACCAGTGTTCCTGCAGATCCTGTAAAACCGCTCATATAAGAACGTGCTTTAAAATATTCACCGACATACTCTGACTGGTGAAAATCTGCAGTCGGAATCATGTAGATGTCCATGTTGTTTTCTTTCATTTTTTCCCGCAAAACTGCGAGTTTTTCCTGAATTGTCATATCATCTATCCTCCATGTTACTTATAGTTTTTATCTTATACTCATAGTGATCTGCCTTGGCAGATTTATATGAGATATTAGCGTTATCAGAATGTCAACGGTTCTGAATCAAAAAAATGACTGTGATCTGCCGGAAAAAATCCGATTTTTGCATTTGGATAGCTTTCCTGTAACGGCTTTTTATAACCTTCCAGATAAAGTTTTTCAAGATGTGTTTTTGTCACCAGATCCGTATCCGAAACACCCAGACACTGTTTTACCAGTTCCAACCGATGGCTCACATCACAAAAGGGGTGTCCAATGGCATGCAAGCCCATGACCACCTGAATCTCATTTACGTTTTCCGGGATCACCGGTTCGTGCGCTGCGGGAAATTTAACCGGCATATGCTTGGATCCGTCTGCCTCTACCAATACAATATCCGCAAGCTGACAGGCCTGCTTATAAATATCCTTCGGTAACGATGCAATTTTTTCTTCTTTCACCGGACTTCCACAGATGCAAAAGTTTTGTTTTTCCAACTGTTGTCGGATATCATCCAGTATTTCAGATAAAACCATGCCTGGTTCCAGTCCCATATGAGTCGTCGTTGTGACCAGAACTTTTTTGCCCTGCTGTACATATTCTCTTGTAAGATTTTTAATCTGACTTGTCTTGCCGCCGGCGCCCACAATTGCAATTACATACATTGTGTATCACCTTTTTCTAATTGTTGTTTTAATACGAAATATGCCTCTACAACACCACCCGCAATACATCTGGCTTTGTCAGAAATCGTAAAGCAGTTTTCATATTCGTTCAATCGTGGATCAATATCTGCCATCTTAAATCCTTTGGTCACCGGATATCCTTCCCGGATTAGTCCCCGAAGCAGACCGGAAAGGCTTGCCGGAACTTCTGTTCGCATTCCGTCATCACCCTCAATCCATGCAATTGGCTGTCCTTCCTCCACAATATCTGTAATTTTTGCAATATTGTGTAAAATCCCTGCCGCTGGAGCATGGATCACACGCTCTGCTGCATAACCGCCAATCATTCCCGGCACACCAGTATTGGCAATAGCCTTTCCTTCATAGATGACTCTGCCAAGTTTATGACCACGCATGGTTTCAACGACAGCATCGCAATCCCGACCTGCCGTAAAGCCCGGTCCAAGTGCGATTGTGATCGGTGCCATATCACGTGTGGTTCCAAGATTCTTTTTTGCAAGAATCGCATCTACCACTACCACTGGTTTAAAACGTTTCAGACAATTTCCTTTCGGGTCAATGAGCATCGTCAGCTTATCTTCTTTCAGAAAATGCTCCGCTTCATCTTCATCCTTCGCCAGAAAACACTCCATATCCTCTACTTTGGAACGGTCTTCATATACAGCCTCGCTGAATGCCACATTTCTGCGAATTGCAGATGGATGTGCAATTTCTAAAATAAGCACCGCAAAACCACATTTTTTTAATTTATAAATCGTTCCGGTTGCAATATCTCCGCCACCACGAACGATGATCAGATTTTTCATACTAACCTCGCATTTCTTCCCTCGGATTTTTATCCTTTCTATCTTATCACAAAATTGTTTAATATGAAATAAAGAGATACATCATTTTCATGACATATCTCTTTATTTTGCAAATGTCGTATATTTGCTGCTATCGATTCTGTTCTCACGATTCTTGATTTATCCGTATTTTTATGCCTCAACAGCCTCTTTTACGATAAACTCAAGTGCCTGTTTGGATAGAATATCCTCTGCAACCATAGCTACTCCACGCTCACCCATCATCTCACGCAGCTGCTCTGCCGGCATCTGATAAGACATTGCCATTGCAGCGATTGTCTGATCTACATCCTCATCTGTATAGGAAAATCCCTCTGCTTTTGCAATCTCCTGTAAGACTGCCTGACCTTTTAACATGGAAAGTGCATCTTTTGCTGCGTACTCCTCAAACAGTTCTTCTGTTAATCCGTTGTACTGCAGATACTGCTCAAATGTGTTTCCTGCATTGCGAAGCTGTGCAAGAAGATTGTTTTTAAGCTGCTCTTTGCGCTCGTCAATGAATTCCTGCGGAACTTCGATTTCAGACGCCTCTACGATCTGCTCCAGAACTTTGTTTTCTTTCTCCATATCTGCCTGATTCTGTTTGAAATCATGGATTGATTTCTTTACAAACTCCTCAAACTCTGCAACGGTTTTGCACTGGGAGATTTTCTGAACTACTTCATCAGAAAGCTCCGGAACAAAGCTGCTGCGGACACCTTTTACTGTAACTTTGAATGTAGCTTCTTTTCCGGCAAACTCTGCTGCATGATAATCTTCCGGGAATGTAACAACCACATCTACATTGTCATCTTTTTTTGTTCCTACTAACTGATCTTCAAATCCCGGAATAAAAGTATTGGAACCAAGTTTTAATGGGAAATCTGTACCGTCTCCACCTGCAAATGCTTCTCCGTCAATGTAACCAACAAAGTCAATGACTGCCTCATCGCCAAGCTCTGCCGCACCGTCTTTATCCTGGGTTGTTACCGCATACTGTCTTGCACGCTCCAGTTCTGCTTTTACTTCTTCCTCTGTAATGATAATCTCTGCTTTTTTTACCTCTACTCCTTTATAATTTCCAAGAGTAACCTGAATTTTTTTCTCGCTCATCGCTTCCTCCAAAAGTATTTTCTTTTATCAGATTCTTTCCGTCTTTTCGATACCACTTATTTATATGATATAAAGCTTTTTCTGACGTTATCTTTCTGATTTATACCTGTCCAAGTATACTCTATTTTAGCATAAGTTTCCATCACTTTATGCTTTTTTCACACTTTCCGACCTAAAAAACTAGATTTTTGTCCTTATTGGTAAAGCGTTCATTCGCAATCCGCTTTCGCTACTTACTCATAAACGCAAATAACAAAAGCCCGGATTTTTCTTGACAAGCACTTATTAACTCTCAATTAAAAAACGGAGACATTTACACAAATAAAAGAACGCAGCAAAACCCTCCGGACATACTGCCCGAAGGGTTTGCTTATTCGTTAAGGTTTTATATATAAGGATTTTGAAGAATTGCTTACATTGTATATCTATCTGCTAGCTTGCCATTGCTCTAGTCCTGAAGTGCATCATAACCTTCTGCACCGGTACTGATTCTAATTGCATTTTCCACGTTATATACGAAAATCTTACCATCACCAATATGACCAGTGTAAAGTGCTTTTTTAGCTGCTTCAATAACTGTTCTAGGTGAAACTTTACTTACTACGATATCAACCTGGATCTTAGGCAGTAAGTTCATATCCATTGTAACACCACGATATTTGCTTGTTCTGCCATGCTGAGCACCACAACCAAGAACGTTTGTAACAGTCATTCCATTGATACCAATAGCTGCCATTGCCTCATTGAGAGCATCGAATCGGCTCTGTTTTGCATAGATTGTAATCTTTGTAATACTTACATCGCTGCCAGTTGCGATAGACGGATCCGGAGTACGAACCTGTACCGGAACTGCCTCGTCGATCGGTACTGCATTCTTCGGAAGTTTGACCGGAGTTGCAGAGGAGAAGTTGTTGATGCTGGATGTTAATGCAAAATCTGCATAAGCGCTTGCCAGACCATGTTCTGTCTGATCCAGACCAATGATTTCTTCTTCTTCGCTGACACGAAGACCGATTGTTGCACGAATTACAAGGAATGTAATTGTAATTGTAACTGCTGCCCATGCCAGAACGGTTATGATACCAAGGCACTGCAGACCTAATAATTTTACGCCGCCGCCATAGAGCAGACCGACAAGCTCATTTCCGTTTTTATCTGCGATCGCATAACCCGGAGCTGTGTTTGTAGCAAAAAGACCTACTGCAAATGTACCCCAGATACCATTCATAAAATGAACGGCTACGGCACCAACCGGATCATCTACATGTAACTTGTAATCAAGAAGCCATACACCAAATACTACTAATAAACCTGCTACAGCACCGATTACGATGGAACCTGCTGCATCTGTAACATCACAAGGAGCTGTGATTGCTACCAGACCTGCCAAAGAAGCATTCAGACACATAGAAACATCTGGTTTACCATATTTTAACCATGTAAATATCATACAAACAACCGTTGCAACTGCCGGTGAAATAGTTGTTGTAAGGAAAATAGAGCCTAACTGATCAATACTTGTTGCTGCTGCGCCGTTGAATCCATACCAGCCAAACCAGAGGATGAAGCAGCCAAGGCAGCCAAGTGCAAGGTTGTGTCCCGGAATCGCGTTTACTTTTCTGATCTTGCCATTCTCATCTTTTGTAAATTTGCCGATACGTGGTCCAAGGAGCCATGCACCGATGAGTGCGCTGACACCACCAACCATATGAATTGCACAGGATCCTGCAAAATCATGGAAGCCAAGCTGTGCTAACCAGCCGCCGCCCCAGATCCAGTGTGCTTCGATCGGATAAATCAATGCGGAGATAACTCCGGAATAAATACAATAAGATAAAAATTTTGTTCTCTCTGCCATAGCACCGGAAACGATGGTTGCTGTGGTAGCGCAGAATACTAAGTTAAATACGAAACTTGAAAAGCTGAAATTACTGTAGGATGAGAAAAGATCAAATCCCGGTTTTCCGATAAATCCCAACATATCTTCGCCAAGTAAGAATGAAAATCCAATCAAGATAAACATTACAGTACCAATACAGAAGTCCATCAGGTTCTTCATCAAAATGTTACCGGTATTTTTTGCTCTGGTGAAACCTGCCTCCACCATTGCGAAACCTGCCTGCATCCAGAACACCAATGCGGCACCCATCAGAAACCAGACACCAAATATGTTGTCATTAATAAAAGTCATAATCTCCTGCGTCATAACTTACCTCCTGGTTTTTCGGTTCCGAAGAACCTTTACTTAAAACGGCACTTTTTATGGAACTAAAAAAGGGATATCACCTGCCGCTAGCCTGCAGATGACACCCCATTGTGCCGCTATCAGAGTTTTTCTATTGTCCGGGCATTAAATCGCTGTAAATTCAACTAACACCTATTCATAAATTCTGTTAATTACTATGACAGGATCCTTATCCCGGAAAATAGAAAAAGGCACCGGAAGCTTATTCTTCTCAGCACCTTTGCCTTTGATGACTGTAATATTACCCTCATCGAAATAAAAAGTCAATAAAATTTATTAATTTTTTGTGAATTTATACAATCTGGCGAATTATTATACTTTTTGGCATTATTTTTGTGCAATTCAACCAGAGCACAATAATTGCTATACGGAAGGGTATAAAAGAGCAGGTTATATAAATAGACCGGAGAAGCATTTTTACCCCTCACAGTAACTCTTTTATGCTTCTTCTATGGTCTTATACTTTTCTACAACGTGCTGGTAAAGCATTTTAACTGCCGGTGCAAGGAAATTCGGATTTAACGCCGATATTCCTATGACACGATATGCTTCCGGCATCATTGGATAACGATGCACTTCGTATGGAATATCATTCATAACCAATTCCGGCATAATGCAAATGCCAAGTCCTGCTGCCACCAGTGCAATCGTAGACAGGTCATCTACCACATGATAGTCCATCCGCACATTTCCCAATCCGTTCTGTTTCATAAAAATTGCAATATCTGCATCCGTGGTCTCCATCTGGGAGACAAAGACCTGATCTTTCATCTCATCCGGTGTCATATATGGCGTATCTTCCCGTTTGCGGTAATCTTTTGGCACTACACAGAGCAACGGATCACGGTACAACGGCTCGATTGGCAGATCTCCGGCAGACGACAGGGAGAGAAATCCAATGTCCACAATACCGTTTTTGATCCAGTAAGACACATCCGCATAAGTCCCCTGATACAGTTCAATGTTAATGTCCGGATAACGCTGATGAAAAGAATGGATAATATCTGTCATCCAGTTTGTACATACGCTGGAAAAACAGCCTACTTTTACATTTCCCATTTTCAATCCGTTCAGTCCCGCGATTGCCTGCTGCAGACTCTCATCACTGTTTAACACTGCATTCACATAAGGAAGCAGATGTTCTCCATAATTGGTCAGGGCTACCCCTGCTTTATTTCTCGTAAACAGGGAAAATCCTAGTTCCTGCTCCATCGATGCGATCGCATGACTGACAGCAGAAGGCGTCAGATTTAGAATTTCTGCCGCCTTCTGAAAACTTCCCTGTCCCACCACTGTCTGAAATACCTGATAGGATAACAAAGTCATCTATTTATTCCTCCCGGATTATCGTGCGCATTTATACTGAAGATCTTCCCAACGACGGTCAACCTCAGCCTGAAACTGTGCGATCAGATCCTCATTGCCCGGTTTGAACAGATGTTTGAATCTGCCCTGTTCGCGCAAAAAGTCCTCAATCGGCAGTTTTTTCTTCGGTTCATATGTCAAACGCCATTTACCGTGTTCTACTTCAAACATCGGCCAGTAACAGGTCTCAACGGCAAGTTTGCAGATTTTCATAATGTCTGCTGTATCATAACGCCATCCACGCGGACATGGAGTCATGATATTTAAAAACGCAGCTCCCTCTGTGTAGATAGCTTTCTCTGCTTTTTTGTGAAGATCGGAGAAATTGCCGATCATGGTTGTCTGACCAACATACGGAACATCATGATCTGCGATGATAGATGCCAGATCTTTTCGGTTCTGCATTTTACCGTTGGACTGTGTACCTACTGGCGTGGTTGTGGTATCTGCATACATCGGTGTTGCAGAAGAACGCTGGATACCAGTGTTCATATACGCACCGTTGTCATAGCAGACATATACCATATCATGATTACGCTCCATTGCTCCGGAAAGAGACTGGAAACCGATATCATACGTACCGCCGTCACCACCAAAGGTAATAAATTTAAATGTAGCATCTTCCGGCAGACGGCCACGTTTTTTCAACGCTTTGTATGCAGTCTCAACACCACTCAATGTAGCACCTGCATTTTCAAATGCATTATGGATATAGCTGTCCTCCCACGCAGTATATGGATACATGAAGGAAGAAACCTCCAGACATCCGGTTGCGTTACCGATAACTGCCTGGTCTCCCTCATGAAGTGCGCGCAATACAGCACGAACTGCGATAGTTGCGCCACATCCCGCACACATTCTGTGTCCCGGAGCCAGACGTTCCGGTTTGCTCATAACTTCTTTAAATTTATATTCGCTCATCACTCTGCCTCCTACTTTCTCAGACCGATATACTGATACTGTGTTACCGGTTTACCATTTTCTACTACATCTTCCAGTTCTGCAAATACATCTTTTGCTTCTTCAACAGTAAAATCACGTCCACCAAGTCCGTAGATATAATTAATTGCTTCCATATAAGTTCTTGTGCGGTACAGACCTGCTGTAATCTCAGAACCAAGTGGTCCTCCGTTTCCGTTGTAACTCTCGCAACGATCCATAATGGCTACTGCCTTACAATTATTTTTGATTGCCTCGACGATTTCTTCAGCCGGGAACGGGCGGAACACACGCAATTTCAGAACTCCGACTTTCTTTCCTTCCTCGCGCAGCTCGTCTACAGCCTCTTTTGCTGTTCCTGCTGCGGAACCAATAATAACCATCACATAGTCTGCATCTTCTGTCTTATATTCTTCAAAAAGACCGTACTCTCTGCCGGAAATTCCTGCAAACTCTTTGGCTACATCTAAGATAACCTGTTTTGCATTCTCCAGCGCAATCAGCTGATTTTTTCTACTTTCCATTACAAAATTAGATACTGCATATGGTCCAACAGAAACCGGTTTCCCCGGATTTAACAAATACTCCTCTGGATGATATTCACCAACGAACTCTTTGACCGGTGCATCCTCTAATAATTCAATATTCTCTACGGCGTGACTGGTAATAAAACCATCCTGACAAATCATGATCGGCAGGCGGACATCTTTATGCTCAGCAATGCGGTATGCCTGAATAAAATTATCATATACTTCCTGATTGTTTTCCGCATAAATCTGGATCCATCCGGTATCGCGGGCTCCCATACCATCGGTATGATCACAGTTGATGTTGATCGGGCCGGAAAGGGTACGGTTTACCAGTGTCAGAGCGATCGGCATACGGTTGGAAGCTGCCAGCAGCAGTTCCTCCCACATCAGAGCCAGACCTGCAGATGAAGTTGCAGTCAAGGTTCTTGCACCTGCAGCCTCTGCTCCAATGCTGGCACTCATTGCAGAATGCTCACTCTCGACCGGAATAAACTCTGTATCGATCTCGCCATTTGCAATGTATGTGGATACCATCTGCGGAATCTCTGTGGACGGCGTAATCGGAAATGCCGGCATAACATCTGGATTTACCTGTTTGATTGCGTAGGCAACGGCCTCGTTACCTGACATACGTTCTTTGATTCCCATTATTCTACGCCCTCCTTCATTTTGATCGCTCCAAACGGACATACCTTTGCACAGATTCCGCATCCTTTGCAGTGATCCAGGTCAAAGGCTCCTCGTTTCTGATCTTTGACCGGAATGGAACTGTCCGGACAGACCGGTGCACACAGCAGACACTGTTTACAGTTGTCCTCCAAATAAACGGGTGTATTATTTCTCCACTCACCGGTCTTGAAATATTTGGAAGTTCCTGCAGCAAATACCTGCATTCCTTCCGTCAGCCCTGTATGTGGAGTATGTTCATTGATTTTATTGATATCTGTTCTCATCTTCTATCTCCTCTATGCTTCCTCTACAGCCGCAAAAGCCATTTCAAGTGCTTTCATATTTCCATCGATTACTTCCGGTTTCTTTGCAAATTTATGTTTGTAAGAAGCACGCATTTCATGCAAAAATGTTTCTTTCGGCATTACACCGGTAGTTGCTACAACTGCTGCCAGCATTGGAGAATTCGGAAAATATTTTCCCAGTGCTTCCTCAGAAATTGTTCTGGCATCAATCGTAACGACACGTCCCTCATAACCGTTTAACTGCGGCATGATCTCTTCTTTTGATTTTGCTGTATTTACAATGATGGCACCTTCTTTTTTCAATCCGGCTGTTACATCAACAGTATGTAATAATGTCTCATCAACAACTGCAACAAAATCCGGATCATAAATATTGGAATGTACACGAATCACATCTGAACTGATTCTGTTGTAAGCAGTGATCGGCGCGCCCATGCGCTCCGGACCGTACTCCGGGAAACCCTGTACATGCTTTCCGGTTTTAAAAGCTACATCTGCCAGAAGCAGCGCTGCAGTCTTGGCACCCTGACCGCCACGGCCATGCCATCTGATCTCAATTCCATTTTTCATGATCTATCTCTCCTCTTTTCGTGATTACTCTTTCCTGAAATGTTGGTTTTTACCAGCATTTAACATTATATCGGTGTGTTTTTTGAATGTAAAGAGATAAAATGATTTTTTTTCATTTTATAGATGAAATAAATTCATGTATAATTATAAAAAGTGAATGAAGATGTGAATTGTGTGCCAATAAATGCAAAAAAGGCGAAAATTCACGTTTTACCGCATCTTTTCGCCTTTTTATTATTGTTCTTTGATTACTTTATTTTCGTCAGATCTTCAGCTTAATGTTCTATCTCAAATCAATTTCTGCCTTTACTTCTGATTTTTTATATTCATCACCTGTATTTTGTTCAGAAATTCTATTCATCAACTTATAACTTGATGTTTTTCAAAGCATCCAGCATTGCGTTGCTTCCTGTCTCCTGTTTTGCCTCTTTCTGCTGTTTTTTCAAATAGTTCTGAACATCACGCTTAGAGACTCCTGCGCCTTCTTTTTTGCGACGTTCCTGAAATTTACTCAAACGCTCCTTGTATCCACACTTGCATACAAAAGAAGCATTTTCACCGCTTCCGATCAGTTCCATTCGTTTATGACACTGCGGACAGCGGGCGTTCGTAGTCTTCGCAATCGTCTGGCGGTATCCACATTCCCGATCCTGGCATACAAGCATCCGACTGTTTTTACCATTTACAGCAAGCAGACGTTTCCCGCAATTCGGACAAGGTTTGTTTGTCATATTATCATGTCGGAAGGTTCCTTCCGCTGTCTTGATCTCTTTTACCAGATCAGTTGAATAGGTCCGAATCTCATTCATAAACTTTTGGTCTGAAAGTTTTCCTTCTGCAATCTTTGAGAGCTTCATTTCCCACTGTGCCGTCAGTTCCGGCTTGCGCAGATCTTCCGGAACCAGTTCCAGAAGCTGACGTGCCTTCGCTGTCGTATAGATATCTTCCCCCTTTTTCTCTAATAAAAAACCAGAAAACAATTTTTCAATAATATCTGCCCTGGTAGCAACTGTTCCAAGTCCACCGGTTTCTCCCAGTGTCTTTGCCATTTCTTTGTTGCCACTTTCCATATAACGTACCGGATTTTCCATGGCAGCGATCAGAGTGCCTTCGGTAAATCGTGCCGGTGGCTTTGTCTTACCTTCTGTCACGCGAATATCAGAAATGGAAAATTCCTGCCCTTTTTGCATTACAGGAAGATTCTGGCGTTTTAATTCCTCTTCTTCCTCATCCTCGGACTGATTTTCATAAACCGCTCTCCATCCCATATGCAACGGACGGGTTCCTCTGGCATAAAAATGTTCTCCTTCCACTGCTCCAGTCAATACAGATTCTTCGTATTCATACGCCGGATACATAACTGCCAGAAATCTGCGCACTACCATATCGTAGATTTTTCGTTCCTCATTACTCATATGGATATAATTTGGTGCCTGTTCCGTTGGAATGATCGCATGATGATCGCTGACTTTTGCATCATTGACAAATGCAGGTTTCTTCGGCAGTTCTCGGCGGATCAGTGGAGCCGCAAATTCTCGGTAAACCCCTGCATTGATAGCCTGCAAACGCTCTTTGATTGTTCCCATGACATCTGCCGTCAAATAACGGGAATCTGTTCTCGGATATGTCAGTACTTTATGATTCTCATACAACCGCTGCATGATATTCAGCGTTTCTTTTGCTGAAAAGCCAAATTTCTGATTCGCTTCCCGTTGCAACTGTGTCAGGTCATATAATTGGGGTGCGCCCTGCTTTTTCACCTTTGTATCTGCTTTTATGATCTGTAATTTCTTTCCGGTCAGTTTTTTCTGAATATTCGCTATCCGTTCCTTCTGAAAGCTGCGATAACTGCAACTTTTTTCATCTTTCCAGGTAAATACCACACCCTCTGCCTGCAATTGCAGTCCATAGTATGGTTTTGGAACAAATT
>CAKRKO010000074.1 GCA_934358495.1 uncultured Eubacterium sp.
GATTGTACTCCCACTGAGAAAGACTTGTTATTACTCACCACTTGCAGAAGTGGGAGTCTTCTCGACTGAGATAAATAGAAAACTGAAATCCCCTGCGCATATCGGCAGGGGATTTCTAATAAAGTACTCAAATGAGCTACTCGTTTTTTTTACAACCATTATATTCCAGTCGAACGCACATGAGACTTGCTGCGTGATTCTGGTCAGCGTAAACTGACATATTCACCTCAGAATCACTTCACATCTACACCTCATCCGCAATCTGACACATTTTCACCTGATACAGATTTACAGTCAATAATCCAGCATTTAATACCACAAAATATAACGCCGAAACCCATAACGGAACCAACGGCTGTGCATAAAATTTGTCAAAATGTTCTCCAAAAATAGCATGCGTAAGTGGAAAAATCCATTTCAATGATTTTATATAGGAAACTGCTGTCGCACCCACCACTGTAATTCCCATGGTAATCAATAACCCCAGTTTTCGACGTTCCATCAGCCGAAACAGGCACAAAATCTGAAGCATCACCAGTAAATATGCCAGCATCAGCAGCACACCCATCACCATTACGCGCACCGGCGTACCATGACTCATCGTTCCGGATTCCAAAAACAAGCGGTCATTTTGTCCATAGATTTCCGGGAAATGTTCATAAATGTCTGTCATAAATTCGCTCCACTGATTCTGCCAGACAGCTCCACGCCCAATCCACAGAAAACTTGCCGCAAAAAAAGCTCCCAAGCAGGTAACTCCCACCAGCAGACCAAACAAAAACTGCCCTGTCAGCCAGATTCTGCGCGTCGCACGCATCATAACAAAAATATTTCCCCCGCTTTTATCCGGAAATCCAGACAAAAGCACAATAAAAATCAACGGTATCACCAGCATATAAAACTGAAAGGATAACACCAGATCCATCGGCTCCAATATATTAACTGAAAGCCCTGTCTCCTCCGCAATCCGCGCCATATCTGAAAAGACATATTCTCCCAGAAACAAAATGGAAAACAATAAGATCAACATCTTTTTCAGACTGAACCATTTTCGATATTCCATACCTGCAATCCAGACAATTTCACGTATCTTACGCATTTCTTCTCCTCACCTGCCAGTAAAACAACAAGGCAATTCCACCTATCCACAAACTGATGAATATTGCATATCCCCAATAAGAAACTCCAAACTCATACTGAAATGAACGATCATAAAATAAATGATTTGATGGAAAAAGGAACTCCACCAGCCGCACATTAAGTGGTACAGGCAGTCCACCCGCTTCGTACCGTTCATATACCACTCCTACATAACCGGATGCCATTTTTTTACTGAAATATTCCAATAATACCAGACTGCTGATTGCAAAAAAACTTTCTCCCCACAACACCGTCAAAACCAATGCTGTTATCGCTAAAACTGCAGCCAACAGTCCCGTATGCACGATTGCAAGCAGCAGCCAGCCAATTCTCCGAAGCAGCGTCTCTCCGTAAACCATGGCAATCATACTTTCGCTTACATCATTGACATATGCATCCAGCGGCAAAAATTTAATGGCAACCAACACAATACAAAGCACGATTCCACATCCAACACATAAAAATGCTTTCCATGCACATTCCAATACCCATTTTCGTGCAAACTGCTTCTTTGTTCCCCGCAATGCAGCCAAATAAAAATTCCCACCAAACCATACTTCCGAAAACTCAAAAATGCCCGGAACCACCGCCACAAGTGGCAGCAAAACAATAAACCACTCCATGTTTCGAAATCCAGCTGCCACAGAATAAATACTTGCCATTTCATCCATTTGCAGTAACTGCTCACGGTCAGTACTAAGCCATACTTTCAGCACAGTCTCTTTTACATCCGGATCACCGCTCGGAAACGGACTCAAGAAACACAATAACGCCATTGCTACAATACACAGACAGCAAATCCACAGTTTTCGATTATTTATAACTTTAAGTTTTATCATCTGCCAAACTGCCCTCATCCTGTTTTCCCCACTTAAAATCCCATTGTTGTAATTTCTCCGGTTATCGCATCCACATCAAAATAAAGTCTGCTAAATTCCGAAAGCTGCGTATTTTTGATGGAAAAATGATAGATTGGCCGACACTGAACTGACTGCACATATCCCAATTGTCTTTTTTTCTCATTCTCATACTGAAACTTTGTCTGATATTCCAACTCTACAGAACTAATGTGAAATACTTTATCCGCTGAGACATATTTGCTCAGCAGTTCACAGACATCCTGCAACGGTAAAATTTTCTCATATGCTTCCTTCACACCTACAGACTCGAAATTCTGACAGCAGCTCCAGATAAATCCAAGCCTGTCTTTCTGAAACATCGACACAAAATGATTCGTTCCAAAAGCCTCTGGTTTCAACACATCATCACTTTCGCCCTCCTTTTCTACCTCCGTTGCATCATCGTAATTCAAAGCAAGCCCCTCATAGGAAGTTCCCATATCAAATTCATAATAATAAATCTCATCCGACAGCTGCCGCACATCAATCTGTAGCACATGATAATCCAAATATTTTGAACCAACAAAATAATAATCCTCTTTCATATGCTGTTCCACAAATTGCACTGCATCCGTCAACGCAAGCTCCCCATCAGATAATGGATAGCAGATCCCAGTGATATCGTCCTTTGACAGATCATACTTCTGAACAGAATGTCCCAGGTTCATCCCCCGATAACCATAAGGTCTGTTTGTATAATCCTCTTCTTCTCCAGTCAGCGCTGTTGGCACGGAATAATCTCCCAGTTCCAGCATAAAGGTGGAAAATATCACCAGTTCAGAGCAGGTTCCATCGTTATATCCCAAATATTGCACCTGCTCTTTCTGCTCATCTGTTGCTTCTAAAATTGGGATAATAAGCCGGTCATTCTGTGCCACATCCCAGTACATCAGTGTCATATGCTGCTTCAGATCCACCGAATCATCCATTCCTTCATACAACCGAATATTTTCCTCAAACTTTTCCACCTGACGATCAAAAGAATCTGTCGATATTGGAAACTCCATCTCATAAACCTGCTGCACATCCGGGATTTTTATCTGTGCTTCCGAAAAATCCAGATTTTTGTATTCTGATTCAAAATTTTCTGCCTGCTTGCGTGCTTCCTCTATGGTCACTAAATTTTCCTGTGAAACATTCTCTGTTTTTTCCGCTTTTTCCGTCTTTCCAGATTCACAGCCGGATAATACGGTTACTGCAAGCATTGTTCCAATCATCATAACCCCAAGTAAATGTTTTTTATGTTTCATAACACTGCCCCTTTCCTTTATTATTTGTTATTACCTTCCCGCCTGATATTTCTTCGCTGCAAACACGCATCCAATCATCAATCCCACACAGCTTCCTGCCAGATACAGATAAGATCCCCAGATTGGAAATACCTGCGCCCGCAGATATTTTTCATAATGAACCCACGGAATTGCATGTGCCATCGGAAATAACCACATCCACGCTGCATTTGCTGAGCAGCTTACTGTTCCAAGTACGATTAGTATTCCATCCACCAGAACTCCTACAAACTTCCGATTACACAGTGCTACAAAAAGTAAAATCATTGCCAGCAGAAAAAAATATAAAAACAGCATTAATATGGTGTGTAGTACCGCAGTTGAAAACAGCATCTGCTGATACAGATTTTCTGGAAGTAACTGCAAGATATAATCGCCTGTCCGTTCTGGAAAAGTACTGGAATAATACGTTACCGCATTACTAAATTGCATCTGCCAAACACCGTTTCCACTCATCATAATGCAGGAGGATATGAGCAGAAAAGCTACCAGAAATACAACTGCTTCCAGTGCAAATAAAATCTGTCCCCATATCCACGTTTTCTTGGAACAACGCATTTGATACAGAAAATCAATACCGCCTTTTTGTGGAAAATCAGATAACAGCACCAGAAACAATGCCGGTAAAATCAACACGATTACACCGGAATTTCCCAATGCCACAAATGCTTCCAATATCGTTACCGGCTCCCCCATACGAACTGCGCAATCCTGTAATGTTATAATAATCTGCATATGTATAAACACCAGCATCACGCCAAGAATGATCAGGCGGCTACTGCGCATCCAGCGCTGAAATTCCACACTGCTGATGTGAAATACTGCTCTGATGTTTCCCTTAATTTTTCCGGTTTCACCACTTTTCACCTCAATCCCCCCTTCCCCACCGCTTAGTGCTCTACGCACTTGAAGCGGGGGAATGCTTATTCTGCGGTAAAATATTCCAATACATCTTTCTTATTTATGTTTTTTATTTTTTGACATGACCTAGTCCGTTATTTACGCATTGCCAAACGTATAATACACCGCCCCTGAAATCATATCGACATAGACATTCAACACCTGATTCTTTACTGTATTGATTCCACTAAATTTCCAGAACGGATAATAAACTGATGTATCTTCATTAAATCCCTGACCAGTGTCCGTCATATAACTTGCATAACCAATTTTTACTTCCTGCACCTCCAGTTTCAAAAAGGATGCCAATTTTTTGCTTGCAATATCTAGCGCCTGTTCCACTCCAACCATCTGTGTATCCTGATACAGCGAGTGAACCACATCAGACTCTGACGGTCCTTTAAATGTAGATACGCCTGTATCATCAACGACATTGACATATTTCAGCGACTCCTCAATTGCATAGCCTTCATAAGAATTTGCAATATCGGTATCCTGCAGATACAGGTAAGGCATATTTTCAAACCATCTTCTGACATTAAAAGTATACATGCAGGTATCAGCCTCCAAGCGATACACACTTACATCCGGGATATCAATTTTTACTCCTTCTGCCATTGGAAATGGTGTCCCTTTTTCAAAATATTCTTTTACCTGTTCGGCACTTTCCCCAATCTTATAGTCTCCGGAAATGAGAGGATAGACTTCTTCTTTTAGTTTCTCCAGGCTTCCTGACTGAAGCAGCTTAAGATCATATTTCATATAGATATCGTTGATTGGTTTCGGGTTTTCTCCAAGATACGCACTGATTTTTCCATCGCTCATCATAAAAATCCCCTCTACGCCAACCATAGCGTAGCACTGTTTCGTATCCAGAAGTAACGCATCTCCACTTCCTAACTGTTCGATTGAAACATCTGACAATAGAGGATAACATTCCGGTGCACCTTTACTTTCATCCATTTCTAAATCAGCGCCCATGACACGAACTTCTTTTTCCAGATCAATATCATCCCGTTTTCCAATGCTTACCAGCCAGTTTTCTAATGTCTCAACCCCTTCCTGCACAGACATTCCATGTTCTGTCGTATGAAATACAGATAATCTTGAAAGTTCTTCCGGAAATGAATCAAACGTACAATCCTCTGTAAAATGAATGTTCGGATAGGATAAGTCTTGAATCTCCTGTATTTCCTGCTCATAGTGATTTGGATATTCTGTTATGGCAATTCTGCCGTCTACGATTTTTTCCTCATACTTTTTCTCAGAGAAATTTATTTTTTTCGTTTCTGCGCTCTGTGACTGCTGGTTCTTGTCTTTCTGCTGACTTTTCGTATTTCCACATCCACATAATACAAATAATAAAAGGAGTAATCCTACGGTCAGCCCACCTAATAATGTCTGTTTGATCGTACTTTTTTCTGTCATAGTAATTCCCCCCGTTCCATCTCATGTACTTCATCACAAAGTACACGAATATCTTCTGCATTGTGACTGGCAATGACAATAATCTTGCGCTCATCTTTCATGAATAACAGCAGCTTTCGAATTTCTTCCACCCCGTTCTTATCCAGTCCGTTCATCGGCTCGTCCAGGATCAACACGGACGGATTTTCCATGATTGCCTGCGCCAGCCCCAGTCTCTGCCGCATTCCAAGACTGTACTTTTTCACCGGAAGTTTCAGATCCGGATCCAGACCAACCGTGAGAATTGCTTCCCGGATTTCCTTTGCAGAAATCTTATTTTTGATTCCGGCAAGCACTTTCAAGTTCTGAAAGCCGCTGTAATAGGGAATAAATCCCGGTGTTTCGATGATCACTCCCGCATCCGGTAAATAATCCACATCCCGTCCGATCACTTTTCCGTTGGATTCCACCGTACCTTCCGTTGGGCGGATAAATCCACACATGCACTTCATCAGCATTGTTTTTCCGCTGCCGTTATTTCCTACTAGACCATAAATGTTGCCTTCCTTTAAGGTCAGTGAAACGCTGTTTAAAATCTGTCGTTTATTCAAAGTCAGAGAAATATTTTTAACCTCGATCATTGTTTTTGCTCCTCCCCAATTTTCATGCTCAAATAAAATACACCAATCAATGCTACATAAATCATCAGCATCACCACAAACGGAATCAGCCAGATCACACTTCCCGATATATTCATAATCGATTCTGGTCTCATAGCCTCGATCCATATAGATTTTTCATATTTTTCTGCCACAATACAATCCGACGTCAGTTTTCCAAGTACCTGCAGATAAATATAATTGATCATAAACGGCAGACAGATCAGCATGTATTTATCCCGAAAAGCAATTGCCACACCAATTCCAAACAAGCTGCCCGTCATTCCGTAAAGAAATGCACCGATCAGACATTTCACAACTTCCACCCCAAGCGTACTTCCCATCAGATAAAACTCCTGTTCTTCCACTGACAGTGTACTTAACGACGGGAACCAAATCATCATAAGCAACCCAAACACCGCATAACCGATCAGAAAAATAATTCCTCCGGCCAACGCTCCCCCGCAAACCTTGGAAATGCAATACCGTAATTTTCCGGACCGCATCAGCACAAATCGGATCTGACCATTCTGCCGTTCCCCTGACAGTGAGATCATATATCCCATCGTCAGAAGCATCGGTGCAAATACTAGCAGCCAGCCTCCGATGCCTACCCGCCACAATTCAAATGCAGTATGCGGAGTGTTAGTAACTTCTGGCCTTATCATCAATGAAAAAATAGATATCTGATTGCCACCAACGTTCATGTCTCCCGTTACAGTCAGACACAAAGCAATGATTCCTGCCACACCTAGCAGTAAATATGGCAGATGCAGAATTTTCTGTACTTCTATCCGTATGTTTCGCATCATAACGTTTTACCCCCAAATTTGCCGACAAAATTTGTTTCATACCTTCCTTTCTTGTTTTCATTATATATAATCCATTTGTATTCTTTATGTACTTTGAGCAGTTTTTTGGATTTTTGTAAAGCGGACATTCGCAATCCGCTTTCGCTACTTGCTCATGAACGCAAAAAAATAGCTCCTATGTCATTCCACATAAGAGCTGCTTTCCCTTTACTTATTCATTTTCTTTCAGAATTGCATCGATCATCTGCAATCCATCCGCAATCTGCTCCTCTGTCAGACCGCCATAACCCAGAAGCAAAATCGGATATTCGCGCTTTGGATTCTGACTGATATAATACTCTGACAGCCCATACACACGAATCTGCTGTTTTGCGCATGCTTCGATCACTTGCTGTTCGGATAGTTCTGTATCTACCTCTACCAGAAGATGCAGACCGGAGTTTTCTCCCATAATATCCCGCACCCAGGAATTTTTTTTCAATTCTGCAAGCATAAAATCATGCTTATTTTTATAAATTGCCCGCATACGATTCAGATTTTTTTCAAAATAGCCTTCTTTCATAAATTGGCAGATTGCCTGCTGCATCAAATTTGGCACGGTACATGCATAAAATCCACAACACTCCCGATAACGTTCCAACAATTGTTCCGGAAGCACCATGTAGCTGACACGAATTGACGAAGCAATGCTTTTCGAAAACGTGCCAAGGTAAATCACACGGCCAGAACGGTCAATTCCCTGTAAAGCCGGAATCGGTTTTCCCTTATATCGGAACTCACTGTCGTAATCATCTTCAATAATATAGCGTTCCGGTTCTTCCACCGCCCAATTTAACAGTTCCAGTCTGCGTTTCATCGGCATAACGATTCCCAATGGAAACTGATGAGATGGCATCACGTAAGCAATACTGGCATCCATTTCCTGCAAAAGGTCTACACGCATCCCTGACTCATCCAATGCCACTTCCCTCACAGAAAGCCCTGCATTTTTAAAAGTCCGATAAGCACGCAGATAAGTCGGCGACTCCATTGCCACACAATGCGACACTCCCAGCATCTGAACTAGCATAAGCTGCAAATATTCATTTCCTGCTCCGATAATAATCTGCTCCGGGGTACATCGTACATTTCGTGCATGATACAGATAGTCGCAGATCGTTTCCTTCAGATTGTTTTCTCCAAAAGCATTTCCACTGCTCATAATCTGTTCCCCCTGATCTAACAGCAGATTTTTCATGATCTTACTGAAACCGCTATATGGAAAGTTTTCCATGGAAAGTTCGTTTAACGAAAAATCAATCTGATAAGAAGTCTTTTCCGCATTCCGCAGGACATCACTTTTTTTCCAATCCGAATGAACAGTCTCTGCTTTCTCCATTGCAAATGCCTTTGCATCACCAGTTCGAATATCCGTCAGATCATACAACTCCCGCACATCGCAGGCAAAATAACCGCGATACGGCTCCGCATGAATATAACCTTCGGAAACCAGCTGATCATAGGCAAGTTCCACTGTACTGCGGCTCACCTGCAGATAATCCGCCTCAAACCGGGTAGAAGGCAGTTTTTCCCCCCGTAAAATACGGCCCTGCAAGATTGCTTCCCGCAGGGCTTCGTAAATTTGTTCATATAAAGGCTGTTTTTTTTCTGTATCAAGCGTAATCGCTAATTCTTTCATTTTCTCCTAAGCCTGTGTCGGCAGTTTGTATGAGCTCTTTAAGGATACGATACGGTTGAATACCGGATGCTCCGGTGTGGAATCTTTTGCATCTACGCAGAAGAAACCATTTCTTACAAACTGGAAGCTGTCGTATTTTTCTGCTTTCAGTAAAGATGGCTCCACATAGCAGTTCTCCAGTACAGTGAGAGAATTCGGGTTCAGATTCAGACTTCCGTCCTCATTGTATACACCTTTCTCCTCGTCAATGATATTCTCATACAGGCGAACCTGTGCTTTTACTGCGTCTGCTGCTGATACCCAGTGGATAGTTCCACGTACTTTTCTTCCGTCCGGGCTGTTTCCTCCGCGGCTCTCCGGATCATAAGTACAATGTACTACTGTCACTTTTCCATCTTCGTCTTTCTCAAATCCTGTACAGGTTACGAAATATGCATTCATCAGACGTACTTCGTTGCCCGGATACAGACGACGGTACTTTTTCGGAGGCTCTTCCATAAAATCCTCACGTTCAATATAAACCTCACGGCCAAATGGAACGACACGTTTGCCAAGTTCCGGATTTTCCATGTTGTTATCAACTTCCAGCTCCTCAGTCTGTCCTTCCGGATAGTTGTCGATCACCAGTTTAATCGGATCCAGTACCGCCATGACACGGGATGCTTTTAACTTCAGATCCTCACGGATACAGTACTCAAGCATTGCATAATCCACAGAACTGTTGCTCTTTGAAATACCGCACAGCTCTACGAATTTTTTGATAGAAGACGGTGTAAAACCTCTTCTTCTCAGTGCTGCGATAGAAACCAGACGCGGATCATCCCATCCGTCTACAATACCATCTTCTACTAATTTCTTGATGTAACGTTTTCCTGTTACCACATTGGTCAGATACAGTTTTGCAAACTCAATCTGCTTTGGTGGATGCGGATACTCAAGTTCTCTTACTACCCAGTCATACAGAGGACGGTGATCCTCAAACTCCAGTGTACAGATAGAATGTGTAACACCCTCAATGGCATCCTCAATTGGATGAGCGAAGTCATACATCGGGTAAATGCACCATTTGTCTCCGGTACGATGATGTGTCATATGAGCGACACGATAGATGACCGGATCACGCATGTTGATGTTCGGGGAAGCCATGTCGATTTTTGCACGTAATACTTTCTCTCCATCCTGATACATGCCGTTTTTCATATTTTCAAATAATTCCAGATTTTCTTCTACACTGCGGTCACGGTATGGGCTGTTTTTCCCCGGCTCTGTCAGAGTTCCACGGTATTCACGGATTTCCTCTGCAGACAGATCACAGACGAAAGCTTTTCCTTTTTTGATGAGTTTTACGGCAGCTTCATACATCTGTTCAAAATAATCGGATGCGAAGAACAGTCTGTCCTCCCAGTCAGCACCAAGCCACTCGATATCTGCCTTGATAGACTCAACAAATTCTACTTTTTCTTTTGTCGGGTTGGTATCATCAAAACGCATATTAAATTTTCCATGATATTCCTGAGCAAGTCCATAGTTTAAAAGAATAGATTTTGCATGTCCGATGTGAAGATATCCGTTTGGCTCCGGTGGAAAACGGGTACATACAGTCTCACATCTGCCCTCCTCTATATCCTTGTCAATAATCTGCTCAATAAAATTTCTGGAAATTGCTTCATTTTCCATAATCAAACCTCTCTCTCCTGTATTTTAAGTAAGGATCTTGCTGTTATTTTACATGTTCATGGGTAAACAGATGATCCTGACAATATTCATAATTTCCATTGCATTTGGAACAAAAACGGAACTCCAGATTCGGATCATCCAGTTCTGTCCGTCCACAAATCGCACATTTGTGGCGTGTGACACCTTTCGGTTGCTGTACCTGACGATGATACGTCCGTTTCCTGTGAATTTCCTTCGGTGAAACACTGCGGTAATTGCGTGTCATAAAGAAGAAAATTAGGAAATTCAGGACAGAGGCAATAATAGCTACTCTACCGCCCCAGCTGGAGATGATCATTTCATAAATGATCAGTGCCGCATAAATGCCTGCCATCCACTTCATCTTGATTGGAATAATAAAATACAGCATGATCCGCATATCCGGATAACACATCGCAAATGCGAGGAAAATTGTCATGTTAATGTAATATGTGCTGAAGCTGGATCCCATTGAAACAGGTGTATTCACACCATAGATTACAAACAGGAGCAATGCGCCAAGCACGGTAAAAATCATACCACCAAAAATATATACATTAAACCTAAATGCTCCCCAGGTGCGTTCCAGGGCAGTACCAAGCTGATAATACAGTATGATCATAATAATGGCAAAGAAGAAATTGCCGGTTGGTGGTGGAATCAGTACCCATGACACCAGTCTCCAGACCTGCCCATAATGGAAGATCAGAAATGGTTCCAATGTCAGGAAGCTATACGCCTGCGGTGCCAGAAACTGAATCAGATATCCTGCCACATAGAAAAGAATGATGTATTTCATCAATCCCTGAATGGCAAATCTGCCAAACTTGCGTTCCATTTTATTTAGAAAATGCATTCTGTTTCCTACTTTCGTTTTATTTTTAGCACTTTTTTCGCTGATTCATTTGCCTTTTACAAGCGTTCCTTACAAACATCTGCGAGAAAAAGATGGCTATCTTTTGATTATATAGAGCGACTATCACTTTGTCAACTTAACAAACTTTGAAATTTTGGTGTCCGATTCACCTGCCACAGCCATTTTTCATCATCCCATTGTTTGTTCTTGGAACATACAGACAACACAAACTTCGTCACACTCTGACAGGTAAATCGAGCACCTTGCTACCATGCACATCTACTACTTATGCTTCATCCCGCATGATCTTTTTTCCAACCGGAATGCACAATTCGTCTCCGATCTGCAGATTATATACGTTCACATACGGATTTGCCAGCAATATATCTGTCACACTCACATGATGATACTGCGAAATTTTATATAAAGTATCCCCCTCTTTTACCACATGAATCAGCCCCGGACAGCCGTGCATCATGCGGGATTCTCCATATTCGGATTCAAAATAAGGATTCATAACGATTTCCTTTTTCTTTTAGAATATGCGTTTTTCTTAAAATTGCACCGCTTATTTTATTGGTTTCGGGCTTTAAATAGGAACCCTTCTCAATTTGTTAAAATATTATAAAAAGATTGTATTTTGCTATTTCCTGTCGTATAATGAAGTTCGCTTGTAATCTGACAGGTGTTATACATATAATATGAAACTTCTGAAATCCGTTTTTACTGAAAATCAACGATTTCAGACAACCAATCAACATATATAGGTGGTAAAATGGATAATTTTAAATTACACAAACTTGGAATTGATATCGGATCAACTACGGTAAAGATTGCAATTTTGGATGATCAGAATACGTTAGTTTTTTCCGATTATGAGCGCCACTTCGCAAATATCCGCGAAACGCTCACCGATCTGCTTCATAAAGCATATGAAAAACTTGGCCAGATCCAACTCTGTCCTATGATCACCGGTTCCGGTGGTCTGACACTGGCAAAACACCTCGGTGTACCTTTCGTACAGGAGGTCATCGCTGTGTCTACCGCTCTGCAGGACGCAGCTCCACAGACAGACGTAGCTATCGAGCTTGGTGGTGAAGATGCCAAGATCATTTATTTTGAAGGCGGCAATGTCGAGCAGCGAATGAACGGTATCTGCGCCGGCGGTACCGGTTCCTTTATCGACCAGATGGCTTCCCTGATCCAGACAGATGCCAGCGGTCTGAATGAATATGCCAAAAATTATAAAGCAATCTACCCGATTGCTGCCCGTTGCGGTGTATTTGCAAAAACAGATATCCAGCCGTTGATCAATGAAGGTGCAACCCGCGAAGATCTGTCTGCTTCTATCTTTCAGGCAGTCGTAAACCAGACCATCAGTGGTCTTGCCTGCGGTAAGCCAATCCGTGGTCACGTAGCCTTCCTTGGTGGTCCGCTTCATTTCTTATCTGAGCTGAAAGAAGCATTTATCCGCACCCTGAAACTGGATGAGGAGCATACAATCGTTCCTGAAAACTCCCACCTTTTTGCAGCTATCGGTTCTGCTTTAAATTACAAGGAAGAAAATCAGGTATCCTTAGAAGATCTTCTTGGCAAATTAAAAGGTGAGATCCACATGGAATTCGAAGTAGAACGTATGGATCCGCTGTTTGCAGATCAGGCCGCTTACGACGAATTCACTGCTCGCCACAATGGCGCATGTGTAAAAAAAGGCGATATTTCTACATACAGTGGTAACTGCTATCTTGGAATTGATGCAGGTTCCACTACAACAAAAGTTGCTCTGGTTGCAGAAGATGGTACCTTGCTGTACTCCTTCTACAGCAGCAACAACGGAAGCCCGCTGGCCACTTCCATTATTGCTATCAAAGAGATTTACGAACAGCTTCCGGCAGATGCGCACATCGTATCTTCCTGCTCCACCGGTTACGGCGAGGCACTGGTAAAAGCTGCTCTGATGCTAGATGAAGGTGAAGTAGAGACCGTTGCTCACTACACCGCTGCTGCTTTCTTTGATCCGAAGGTTGACTGTATCCTCGATATCGGTGGTCAGGATATGAAATGTATCAAGATCAAAAATAACACCGTTGACAGCGTACAGTTAAATGAGGCATGTTCCTCCGGTTGTGGTTCTTTCATCGAAACTTTTGCAAAATCTCTGAACTATTCCGTACAGGATTTCGCAAAAGAAGCATTATTTGCAAAAAATCCGATTGATCTTGGAACACGCTGTACGGTATTTATGAATTCCAAAGTAAAACAGGCGCAGAAAGAAGGTGCATCTGTTGCTGATATTTCCGCAGGTCTGGCTTACTCTGTTATCAAAAATGCATTATTTAAAGTAATCAAGCTGTCCGATCCGACAGAACTTGGTCAGAACATTGTTGTTCAGGGTGGTACATTCTACAATGACGCTGTACTGCGAAGCTTTGAGACTATTTCCGGATGTAAAGCGATCCGTCCGGACATTGCCGGTATCATGGGTGCATTCGGTGCCGCACTGATTGCCCGCGACCGTTACGAAGGCAAAGAGACAACCATGCTGTCCATTGACCAGATCAACGATCTGAAATTTGAAACAAAACTGGCCCGCTGCGGTGGATGTACCAACAACTGCCTGCTCACCATCAACAAATTCTCCGGAAACCGCCAGTACATTACCGGAAACAGATGTGAAAAAGGTATCGGAAAAGAGAAAAACAAAGAACAGATTCCAAACCTGTTTGA
>CAKRKO010000075.1 GCA_934358495.1 uncultured Eubacterium sp.
GTATACAAAATACCCTTTTTCTTAAATTCCGGATCTTTTGTCAGAAAATACTGTGTCCATCCAAGCACTGCCTGCTTAAAGTTGTTACTGGAAAAGATGGTTGAGCTGTTATATCCGTTTGCTGAAGAATACACCCCCACTGAAACGCAGAGCAGAAAAAGATTGGATACAATCCAACCAGCACCGGTTGTAACGGCAGTAATGAGGATACCACTAATCCTGCCGCATCCACCAAGATGGCTAATTTTCGCATATTTATGTCTGTATAGTTCGTCAACAGGTACGAAATCACCACTCCTCCACCAAAAAGCGGTAATGCAAGGAATCGTAAGAGCACATCATACCACTCACCCGATACCAGCGACGCTGCCATTTCCATGATATTTCCGGTCTGTGCAGAACCAAAATTTCCCATATGTAATAAAATCGCATAGGCTCCAAGAAATCCACCCACAAGGGCAAAATTCCAGTGAATCAAAGCTTCCCAATTATCTTTCGTCAACTTTTTTCTCATTGTATCTGCCTTTCTTTTCAGAAATTATAATGTCTTTGATTTTTTTCCTTGCCTATCATAGTACTATCTCTTTTATTAAGCAAAATTTTTTTATGGCAAATCTTTGACATTATCTATTTTACATAGCAAGTTTTCAGCAAAAAACGCCAGCAGATTTTACATCTGCTGACGCTCTTACTTATCGTTATAATGGTTAGTGGTTCTGGTTTTCTGATTCCTGCGTTTCCGTTTCGCTCATAAAATTACCTTTTCTGCGTACTATTTATGTTAGATTGTTTTGAATTACTATTAAATGGATTGACCAAAAACAACCCTATTGCAAGCACACTACACAAAATTATATCTGCTAATAACAATTTGGTTAAATTATATCCCGTCAAAATCATCCAGAAAGAACTTAAAAATCCACCCAAATTCATAAAAGCTAAAATAATTGATGTACCCGTTCCAATAGTTGATGATGGGGTCGCTATTCCAACCCATTCGGTAAACGCTGCAAACTGCCAGTTAAATCCTATTCCTATCAATCCATATCCTATTCCCATAATAACTGCAGTCTGTCCCACCAAAATAATCCCTGCACCAAGTGCCACACATCCGAACGCCAATAAAAACATTGCGCGTTTTATATATTTAAACAATATGCCAAACAGCAATCCCGCAAACATTCCTGTTACAGAAAATGCAGTAAGTGCCACTGCTGCTGCGGTTGCTCCACCTGCATGTCTGACTTCATATAATGTGGATGCACTCATCATAACACTCAAATTGCACACCTGAAAAACCAGCATCAGTATCCCAATCAGTAATACTATTGGTGCATTTAATTTCTCTATCCTTATTTTTTTACTTGTATTTCTAACTGCTTTCAATTCTTCATCCGGCAGAAAAAATGACATAATCACCGCAATTACAAAGAATATATGTCCTCCAAAAGCCAAATTCCATGAAATATCAGCCAACACACCTGAAAGCATCTGAAATACAATTCCACCAATATTCATTGTAAAAGTCCCGACACCAATCAACATTGCACGCTTATTTCCCTGAAAATGTATCATGATCAGTGCATTTCCAAGCGGTGCGATCAATCCCATTGCGAAACCAAATACAAGGCGTACCACCAGAATCAATGCATAACTGTTCATAAAGACAGGCAGGATTCCAAAAATCAGGCACAAGATACTTCCCAGTATCGCCAGTGTTTTTGTCTTAATCTTCTTTCCCATCACCGCTCCAGCGATCAGCGAACCTGCCATCATGCTCAAAGTGGCTACCGTCTGTATAAACGAAACATCCTGATTGGGGAATTGTGCCGCCAGCGTGGCCAGTGCCGGTGTGATGGCATTGGAACCAAGACCCATCAACGTAAGGCTCAGCATTGCCATGGTCGCCAGCATCCCCGTCCCGCTAGTTTTTGTTTGTTGATAACTACTCATTTTTTACTCCGCAATATGTTCTGACTGATCATATAATTCCGTTCTTCCAAGTGGTTTATTAGAACAAAGTGCAAATAAAACAGCACCAATTGCGGAACAGATGATCAATCCAATAAATGTCGCCTTGAAACTTCCGGTTACACTTGCGAGACTTCCAACCAGCATAAATCCAAAGGATCTTACAATCGTATTTAAAATAAATACGACTGTCCATGCAGAATCAAAATCATATCTTCCCCATACAGATGCTGTCATGGAAATAGCAAGGTTATTTGCTCCACCGATAATGGATGCAAACATTACCAGCGCAATATACATCGTAATAATGTTTGGCACCAGTGCGATGCACACAGATACAATGAAATAGATAAACATTGCAATGGTTGTCATCCGTGTACCGATTTTTTCATCAATAATGCCCCAGATAACAGATGCCGGCATCGCTATAAAAGAGGTTACTCCCATTAGGAAAATCGCCTGATTCATCTCAATTCCTGCTGACGCACACATTGGAATAAAGTTACTCATAATTCCAACGGTAAACATAACCAGAACTCCACCGCCAATTCCAATAAACCATGTTTCCTTTGTTCTTAAAAGTTTTCCAACTGTCCATGGACTGGTCTGACGATATTTCATACCTTTCGCATGCATTGCTTCCAGTTTTTCTTTTGTTAAAGTACGGTCATTATCCGGGTACGCACCACACTGCTCCGGATCACTTTTTACCAGAAATGCGCAAACCACTGCCAGAATTACAAAGGCAATCGCATACAGGTCGAAGGATGCTGCAAAGCTGAAATGCTCGATCATGAATGTCTGGCTCTTAATATAGGTTAGTCCAACCATACATGCACCTACAGTTACAAATCCCATAACAGAACCTTTTCTGGTCGGGAACCAGTTTGCGATCAGAGATGCAAGACCGATCTGGCAATATGCACTGGATGCGATAACGCAGATGGTATACCACAATGCATAGGTACCAATGGATGTAACACGTCCCCACATAAACATTGATACAGCCCCCATAATACAGCCTGCAAGTATCAGTGATTTTGGTCCGCGTTTTTTACACCACCAGCCAAATACAGCTGCTGCAATAATTGATAAAATGTTTGCCATTGTTCCAAAACCATTCAATACGGCAATATCCCATCCGTACATGACGTTATATTCCGACATAATTACATTCAGAGATGTTACCGGACATCCTGAACCTACCCAAAACAGGAAAAAGCAAAATATTACAATACCCCAGCCTTTTGCTCCATAGTTAAATTTTTTCATATCCGAACCTCCTCTTATTAAGGCTTATGTGCGACTTTAATTGTCCCCTTTCCACGGATCCTTTTCTTCCAAATATACGAAATACTCCTCCAGCGTAAAATCGTTCTGTTCAAAAGTATACTCGATTTTATCTTCCACTGTCGGTTTATGTAATGCATGTTTTCTGGAACCCTCAAATGTTTCATATGGCTCTGGCGGCTGTGGCCAGAATTTACGAACTTTATTTACGTCATATTCTTCACAGAAGGATTTCTGACGCTCTGCAAATCCAGGCATATCTGTCGGCACAAAATCGTCATGTGGCCGCTGCTCGGTAAACGGTTTGCAGGTCGGACACATAATATCCGGCATGATCTGCAGATGCCAGATTTTCCAGTGACCGTTTTCAACAATAAAATCTGCCTGATACTTTCCATACATCCAATTTGGATCAAACGGACAATCTGGATCTTCCGGATGTTCTTTTGCTGTCTCCGGTCCAAACGTCTGCCACTCTGCTTTTGCGGTTTTGCAGTCTGCTGCAACTTCAATTAACGGATTATAGATTGGATGCTCACAATACCATCCTTTTCTTGCTCCGATAGACTGTTCATGTTTTGCAATTCCTTCTACATAATTCTCATAAAGACCTTCTGCCTCATGATACTGTCCCCACATTGCAATTTCGATTGCCACCCCGGGCGTTCTCATTGCAAACTGATCCAGACAGTCACGCTGCCTTCCGCCGGAATGATAATAATTATAGCGAGCCATTGTATTTGCGATTTCTGTCACAGCCTGCGCCCGCGCAAGCTGAAGCTTTACCGCTTCCAGTTCTTTTTCAAGTAATTCCAGTCTTTCTTCCTGTCCCATTACAAAATCTCCTTCTACATTATTTTTTATTCCAGTGTGATCTTGTAATTATCATACTTTATATTTATGTCTCTGTACATTGAATAAACCGCATCCTTCTGTTCCAAAAATTCAATGCGATATTTCCCTCTGTTCCTGTTATAATAGAAACAGGGAATACGACATATTTTTTTGAATCATGTTCATGGAGGAACGCAATTATGACATTTGAACAACTGGAATATTTTTTGACTACTGCGAAATACATGAATTTATCCAAGGCTGCTGCTGAGCTTTTTATCAGCCATTCTGCCATCAGCAAAAGCATTTCCGCGCTGGAAGAAGAGCTTGGTACCCGCCTCTTTGTCCGTAAAAATAATGTACTCACTCTTACACCATCGGGTGAGTATCTGCAAAAACAAAGTGCGTATCTCCTTCAGATCTGGAATACAACCAAACAGCAGCTTCAGCTCATTGAGAACTCTATTTCAGGTACCATCACATGGTCAATTCCGCCCATGTTTGAAACAAAACTATTTTCAACCATCACAAAGATGGGACAAATGCATCCGGAGATCAATTTTATATTTAACTCAGAAGATCCGCTTCTGATCCTTCAGACCATAAAAAATAACCGTGCGGATATTGGAATTGTATTTTCCTACCAGTTAGATGAACTGGATCAGGACATCGAATACCGATATCTGTTTAAAGATGCTTTCTGTGCCATTGTAAATGCACAGCATCCACTGGCTTCCCGTGAAAGCGTCTGTCTGGAAGATTTGAAAAACGAATGTCTTATCTTCCCACCAAAACGCGCAAATATTAATCCGGAAATCAAACCACTGCAAAAGTTTCTTGATTTCGATTATCATAAAATTTATCAGGCAAACGGACTGGATGAATTATTTTTTCAGATTGCCATCAACAAGGGAATATCCATTCTTCCCAAAGGGACTCTTCAGGGGCGCAATTTTGATTTTAAGACACTGCCAATCCGCGATATCGAAGATACCTATTATACCTGCCTCGTCTGGGAAAAAAAGAATACAAATCCGGTCATTCCATTTGTAACAGAGCAAATTCTCAGCCAGTTTCAGACAGAAACTCTGACCTGACATACCACAACAATAAACCTGAACCGATTTTTCTTACGTATAAAAAGCGGGCAGCTATATGATCACTTTCATATAACTGCCCGCTTTTTTGCTTAGCTTTGGGGGAAAATTAATTTATGCAAGATCTACTGCCGAATGATATCCCATTCCAACAGCATCTACAATACGACCGCTTTTGAAACAATCACCAATAGCAACCACATCATAACAATATTTCTGCATTTCCTCGGTTACACTGGTATCTTCTTTCATTCCGACACAATAAAGAACTGTATCCGCTTCAAAAAATACCTCTTTGCCATCCTTATCCTCTCCATAAACACCCTCCGGTGTAATTCTGATCACAGTAGTATTTACTGTTCCATGGATCGGACGTTCCGACCAGTATGCCATCATACCACAATGATGGAACGGGTTATCTTCCGGTGCCAGTTCACTTCCCATCTCAACAACTTCAACCTCATGACCAGTATTTGCCAGATGTGCACCTACTTCACAGCCTACAAGCCCTCCGCCAATAATAACGATTTTTTTACCGAGTTTTTCAGAATGGTAATATGCATCTGTCGCATACATAACATTCTCACCGTCAATTCCAGGAATATGTGGAATAATCGGCTTAGCCCCCGTTGCAACAAGTATTGCGTCCGGTTGTAATGCCTCAATTAAGCCCTCGGTAGCTTCTGTACTCAAGCGTACATCGATATTTCGCTTCATTACCTGCCGAACCAGATATTTGCGATATTTCTTCAGCTGAACTTTAATAGAATCATAATCTGCAAAACGAATCACGCCTCCAAGTTCCTCTGCTTTTTCTACCAGCACAACTTTGTGACCACGGTCTGCCGCAGTAATGGCTGCTTCCATTCCGGCCACTCCTCCACCTACTACAAGTACTTTTCTGGAACATACAGCCGGCGGTACATGACGTGTACGGTGTTCATGTGCCATATGCGGATTTACCATACATTTTGCCTCAAAAAACGCTACCTTATTTGATCCCAGACAATGATTACATCTCAGACATGGTACAATGTCTTCTTCCTGATTTCGACGAATTTTGTTTGGAAGCTGTGGATCAGCCATAATGGCACGCGCCATAGCCACCACATCTGCTTTTCCCTCGGCCAGAAAACGTTCAGCCACTTCCGGGCTCGCAATGCCGCCCATTACAACAACTTTCGGCTTTACTCCAGCTTTTTTCATAGCTTCCGCCCACTTGATATTCAGACCTTCCGGTTGGAACGCAACTTCCTGTGTCAGATATGCCGTTTCCGGGCCACATCCTGCCGAAATATGTACAAAATCAATCAAATCCTCACATTCTTTTACAAAATAAATACTTTCTTCGATGTCTTTTCCATCTTCACAATAATCTACGGCTGAAATACGAAGTTCAATCAGGAAATCTTCTCCACAGACTTCCCGGATTCTCTGCAGGATCATTTTCGGGAACCGGATGCGATTCTCCGGACTTCCACCGTATTTATCCGTACGCTTATTAAAATGCGGTGACAAAAACTGATTGAGCAGCATTTCATGCCCTGCATGGATCATACACATCTGAAATCCACAGCCTTTTAAAAATTTGGCAATATTTGCATAATACTCCACGGTATCAAGAATCATTTGCTCTGTCATCTGAACAACTTCCACACCATCTTCACGGATAAATCCCATGGAACTCATCGGCGGTGTATTGGAATTTTCCGCCAGTCCAGCCATAAATCCTGCATGGTTAATCTCTGCTGATGCCACAGCACCGTGTTCTTTGATTGCTGTTGCAAGCTCTGTAAATGCCATATCTGTAAAGCAATTTGTAAAATAGCGGTTAAAATGTCCGCCATTATCACCATAACCACCCGGACCTGTAATATTGCCCTGTGTAATCTGCGCTACACCACCGCGCGCTTTTTCTTCAATATATTCGATGCCCAAATCATTTGGTGCACCGTATGTTACATGTGACAATGCACATGGCGCCAGAAAAATATGGTTTTTAAAATGAACCCCTTTTACAGAAAATGGCGCCATCAGATGCGGATACTTCTGTACGATCATATATCTCTCCTTCTCCAAAAACATACTTACAAGTTTCTTTTATCATCACACTGGAAATGTCTTTGTTTTACACTTCTACTGTAATAGATTCAAAGGAGATTGTACATTGAATAAACAGAAACGGACTGTTCCGCAAATTCAATGACTATAACCATTTGTTATTTGAATTTTTACTTCTGTTCTGCCTCCAGGCGCTCTGCATCTTCCAGTTCTGTTTCCGCCTCTTTCGCAATTTCCTGCGGGCGTTCCGCTTCAAGTACCATGCTGTGTTTTACTACCAGAATCCAACCGGTTGCCAGCGGCACAAAGCCAAGATATGCCGCACGCACTGCAAAGGCATTGACGGCTACTGCACCATAACATGCTCCGATAAAAAAAGAGAGTACCGTATTGGTATACAAAATACCCTTTTTCTTAAATTCCGAATCTTTTGTCAGAAAATACTGCGTCCAGCCAAGCACTGCCTGCTTAAAGTTGTTACTGGAAAAGATGGTTGAGCTGTTATATCCGTTTGCTGAAGAATACACACCCCACTGAAATGCGGAACAGAAGAAGATCGGATACAAACCAACCAGCACCGGTTGTAACGGCAATAATGAGGATGCTGCTAATCCTGCTGCATCCACCACAATGGCTAATTTTCGCATATTTATGTTCGTATGGTTTGTCAGAATGTACGAAACCACCACTCCGCCACCAAAAAGCGGCAACGCAAGGAATCGCAGCAACACATCGTACCACTCACCCGATACCAGCGACGCTGCCATTTCCATGATATTTCCGGTCTGCGCGGAACCAAAGTTCCCCATATGTAGTAAGATCGCGTATGCTCCGAGAAATCCACCCACAAGGGCAAAATTCCAGTGAATCAAAGCTTCCCATTGATCTTTTGTTACTTTTTGTCTCATTGTATTTGCCTTTCTGCTTTTTAGGAATCCAATAATTCTTCCATATATTGTCGATACATATATAATCGATTGCGCTGTCTATGGGATATTTCACAAACAATATTCTGCTTTTCTAAAATAGCCACATTTTTTGCAGCCGTATTATACGAAATTCCTAATTTTTTTTCTATATCCCGGATATCAAAAACAGGATACTTTTCAATAAAGAGCATCACATCTGGTAACATGTTTTTTGCTTTTTCCTTAGATATAATAGCATCAACATCTAAATTAATCAAAATTATTGTTTCTATAATTTTATTCGTCCTTCGAACACTCTCTAGCAATAGTTCCAAAAAAAAGTCAATCCATATCTCAAAATCATTATTTTTTTTTACTTTTTTTATTACCGACTCGATTTTCTGTTTGTTTTTAACAATAATCTCGGCATATGATATATAATATTTTGTTGATAACAATTGTTCACGCAAATAAGCATTTATGACTAAGCTCATCCATATACTATTTTTTTCTATATCCTGCAAATAAGTAATAACGTGATACAACATAAGGGAAACATCTAACAATACATTTTGTTGCAATGAGAAAATATATGTTTTTTCAAAATCATTTATTCTATCGGCAATTATATCCTTTGCTGTACTATTTTCCTGTTCTAAACAATTATATTTGTCCAATCGCTCCTGTGTCATTTCTGATATATGCCATTCGAATATTGTAAATGATTTTTCTGTCAATTGATACAATTCCATTTTATACAAAAGATAATTTTTTCCTTTATAATCTTTCTCATAAAATGCAAGTCCCTGTTGTTTTCCAAATTCCAAATGAAGCCGTTGTAATTTCACCTGCATACCCGCATTATTTTTAATTAAACTAATATCTTTTTTCATATCATTTATTTTTCCCTTGACATTTTTTTATCGTTATAGTAAATTCTTTTTAAGAAATGTGGTTTTTTACCGTACAGCTTAAGCTCAAGCGGGGTACTACGTTTCTTTTTTTATATCTATAATATCATACAAATATTTTTTGCCATCTACATCACATCGAATGATCATTCTCCCACGAAAAACATTTATACCTATCACATTTTTCTTATCATCACATTTGGATAAAGAAAAACAAATGTCACAACGATACCCCCCATACTTTGCATCTTTTCTATGCTTTTCTTCCAAATTCTCTTTCCAACATATGTTGGTCGCATTTTGAATTAATTCTGGGATTACCTGAGTCGCATTTGCTTTCGCTTTTCCAACTGCACCAAAAGCTCTTTCCGTATATTTGCTATTCGCATATTCATCTGGAAAATCTGAACCTATATAAACTCTATCATCCGTTTCCTCAATCACATACATCTGACCAACATAACGTTTCAAATATTCTTCAACACCATCCCAGTCTATTTTTCTTTTACTGATAAAAATAATTTCGTCTATTACAACCACTTTTTGACCTTTTTCATTTAAAACAACTTGCGTCATATACATCCCCACCCCGTTAATTTTTATGAATCCTTATTAATAATATGATTTTTATTTCATTTTTTCAATCATTTTTGAAATTAAATATTTTTATACATTATTATATCAAAAAACCATGTAGAGTTTTTCCGACAAAACAAACTCTACATGGTTTTCCCATTATAAATCCTTAATCAATATTCTTACAACTTCTCTAAAACACTTACACAACTATCCTGGTTGCGATTGCTTATTATTTTTCATATATCGTTTTTTTCAACACATCAATCTTTCCCTGCAATTCCTCAGGCATATCGTCTATCAGATAATATACCGTCTCATCTAGCACTGGCTCCAGATCCGACACATCCATCGTAACCGCTGCTGCCAAGGATGATTCCACCGTACTCTGCTTGATCACATTCAGTTTTTTGGCCTGCCCGCGCAAAGTCTCCTCGTCATACTCTGACGTACTTTCCAGAAAATCAGCATCCATGTAGTATGTTCGCTGTTCGCTTACTTCGTATTTTCCATCATCACGTTTACGAACCTCAATCTGCCGATACCCTGATGGCCAGTTAAAACAATCATAATGTCCATCACGCCACTGACTGATCGTGTAGTAGTTCATATATTCCGCTTCATACTGCAAAATACAGTCAAAATAATCAGTATTTTTTGAAAAAGCATTTATTACTTCTCCATTTTCACGCACATTTTGCATCCAGTCAAAAAACTGCTCTGAAAAATTATTTTGTCCGATCAGTTTTTCTATACTTTCATCATCCTGTCCTTCTCCGGATGTATAACTTCCATTTGACAATTCTGCCGGGAAACGATACTGGTCGATTCCTGTCTTATTGCACACAACTGCACCGTTGTCATCCACCTCATACTGCAATCCGGCATCGACAACCACCGAAGTCAGATTATCTCCAAACTCCTGATTCTCTGCCGAAAATTTAAAAATCGGTCGATAACAAAAATTCTGTCCTACCGGAATTTCCGAAACAATTTTCCCGTCCTCATTCTCAATCATTTCATAAACTGGTTCATGTACATTTCCTTCCGTATCCATCAAACGGACATGTGTCCCATAATCCCCATAAAATTCCGATGTATAAAAGCTGCCAAGGGCCCGGATACTGTCATTGTCCCCAGTTTCCATTGTCTGAAATACGTCCTCTTCCGTCTGGTAATTCTGATTCTTCGTCTCAGCCTGTGAACTACTGGTTTCTGCCGTTGCGCCATCATTTTTCCCGCATCCCATCAATACCAGACAACTGATTCCCACCAATGCCAGTAATTTTCTCCACTTCCCCATCGTATACTCCTCTCTGTCTCTCAATTTTTACATTTTTTCATAGTTACCAGTTATATCCTTCCATCATCCGCTTCTGTTTCCACATTATCGGGCACATATTCCAAAATATCCCCCGGCTGACAATGCAAAACCTCACAAATTGCAACCAATGTAGAAAATCGAATTGCACTGATTTTTCCTGTTTTTATCTTTGAAAGATTTACATTTGACACCCCTACTTTCTCCGATAATTCTTTCAAACTCATCTTCCGATCGGCCATAACCCGATCCAGTCTCAAAATAATCTGTCCCATACCTAACCTGTCATTTTATATTATAATGTTTCGTCCGATTCCTTCTGTAACTGCACACCATAAGCAAAAATATGTGAAAGTAAAAAGAGAACAAACACCATTGGTATAAACGCAAAACTGATGTTTGTCATCACCTGTGCACCAATTACTTTTTCACTCGTCAAAACATCTGTAAGATGCCAGTACCGATCTTCTAATATCCATACCAGCAATTTCCATGCTACATCCCATAAACCTATACCTAATACAATCCATGCCAATTTTTTCAATCCAGTGGCTACCTCTGTTGTAAAAGGTGTATTTTCTGATACTACCCTTAAAATATTTCGAAAAACCTGTATTCCCAGTATACCGAACAGCATCCAGCCAGCCTCTTTAACCAATAGCAAAATGATCTGTGTAAAATAAATCTTTGCCGGAAAATCATACGCCGAAGACATATTAACTGATACCGTTCCAATCTTTAGCTGAGAAATCATGTGTCTTACAAATTCATATTGAACTCCACCTCCATTTTTTTCACAGATAAATAACATAATAATTTCAATCAGACATACACATCCTGCTACCGCAAAAGTTCCCTGAACTATTTTTAATATTAAATTTAAATTTTGTGCTATTTTCTTTCCCTTTTCCATTTATGCTCCTAAATACAACCTTTTTCATAAATAAATTAATGTTTATCGTTAATTTTATTATACAAATGCCCTATTTTTTGTCAATATATTTTTCTGAATTTTCTGAATTTTTAGTTTTTTTACATATTGACAACATAAATCCTGCACAGCAAAAGAGTCAAAGTTTACCACAAACTCTGACTCTTTCCTGTTCTTCTCTCGAATGCAAAAAACAATCTATTCCATTTCAACTATTACCCGGCAAACGCCGCTTTATAAATCTCCTGACAATCCTCTAATGTCGGTATCTTCCTTGTATTTCCCGGACTTCCGCTGTCCAACGCATCCTGCGCCATTTTCGGAATCGCTGCATAGAACTCTTCTCTTGGAATGCCATACTTCTCCAAAGTCGGTACTTCACACACCTCACAGATATGCTCAATGGCTTTCAGAAACTGTTCTGCTGCCGCAATATCGCCCTGCTTCTCATCTGCCACACCAATTGCCCTGGCAAGGTCTGCAAAACGCTCATATGCCCCTTCTAAGGCGAAGGAGAAGCATGCCTTAAGCAACATGGCATTGGAAATACCATGCGCCACGTGAAATAACGCCCCGATTGGACGGCTCAGTCCGTGCACCAGCGTCACACTGGAATTGTTGATACAGATTCCTGCCTCCAGTGCTGCCAGCGCCATCTGATGTCTGGCTTCGCGATTTTTGCCATCACGATAAGCAATCGGCAGATATTTCATGATCCGTTTTACCGCAGACACTGCCAGTGTATCGGTCATATCCATCGCTTTTCTGGAGGTATATGCTTCCACTGCATGTGTCAGAGCATCAAGTCCGGTAGCTGCTGTGACTGACTGCGGAGACGACAGACTGAAGGTCTCATCCACGATCGCAATCTTTGGAATCAGGCAATCTCCTTTCAGCAGCATCTTAATATCATTCACAGAATCCGTAATGACAGTGAATTTTGTCGCTTCCGAACCGGTTCCTGCAGTAGTTGGGATTGCCACCACAGGTCCTGTCATTTTCGTAATTTCTTTCCCGTTAAAATCCGAGATACTTCCCTCATTTGTAGCCATGACAGCAATCGCTTTTGCCGCATCCAGCGGACTTCCGCCACCAAATCCGATGCAGTAATCGCAGCCTTTTTGCAGAAATACACTGACACCGGCATTGATCATGACATCCGTTGGTTCTCCGGTAATTTCTGAAAAAGTCACAAACTCAATGCCATGATCTGCCAGCATCCGGCTTAACTGCGCAAACATTTCTGATTTCACCACATGCGGTCCTGTCACAAGAAGTGCCTTTTTGCCACATTGTTTCAGATATCCGACTGCCTCAGTAAAACAGTCTCTTCCGGTAAAAATATGTTCCGGGGGCAGATAGTGAGCCATGAATCCACCTCCGTTAATACTTCATCTACTTTTACCATTTCCTCCCGCAGTTGCTCTTCGGTAATGATCAGTGCCGGATTGACAAAAATCATATTTTCGTGAGAATAAGTCATAAATTTCTTTGCTTTTAACATGCCAATGATCTTGCCCATCGTTCCTTCCGGATTTTTGCCATATGGCACCAGCGGTTCTTTTGTTTTTCTGTCTTTGACAAGCTCGATGGATGAGAAAAGACCAATATAACGCACATCTCCGATACATGGATGTTTCTCCTTTAACCCCTCAAGAATCTCACCAAGAACTTTGCCGACTTTATTGACATTATCTAAAATATTTGCTTCTTTGTAATAGTTGACGCAGGCCACACCTGCTGCACAAGCCAGTGGATGTCCACTGTATGTCAGACCGCA
>CAKRKO010000076.1 GCA_934358495.1 uncultured Eubacterium sp.
GTCATACGTCCACATAGCCTGTTTCCATTATAACACCTTGCCCGGCAAAATCCAGAGATATTTCACAAAAAAAATGATTTTTATGTGATTTGTTTGTAAAAAATTCTGTTGTATGGGAAAAAACAGGAAAATAAATAGGAAAAATTACCAGATAAGAAGAGATTTGATCATTTAATGGAATTTTATAATAAATAATTAGGTTTTTCATTCTATGAAATCTGATTAACAATAAAACACTGCAAAAAATCAACGCTTTAAAGTGATAAAATATTTTTGTTGATTTTTTATATAAAGTAAGATAAAATGACAGAAGTGATTTTGAAATAAAGGAGACAAAAGACAATGATGGAAATCAAAGGAAACATGATGTCAGTGCGTGAAGATGTCCGTGTACTGGATGCAACTCTGCGTGATGGAGGTCTGGTGAATGATTTTTATTTTACGGATGACTTTGTGTACGATTTATATAAAGCAAATCTGGCGGCCGGTGTGGATTACATGGAGTTTGGATACCGTGCGGACAAAAAGCAGTTTGATGTAAATAAATTTGGAAAATGGAAATTCGCGGAGGATGAGGATATCCGTGCAATCGTTGGGGATAATGATACGGATATGAAGATTTCCATTATGGCGGATGTGGGACGCTGTGATTACAAACACAGCATCAAAGACCGTGCAGACAGCCCAGTGGATCTGATCCGTGTGGCTACTTATATTAATACCATGCCGGAGGCAATCGCAATGATCGAGGATGCAGCGGCGAAAGGTTATGAGACAACCTGCAATATTATGGCAATCTCAAAATGCCAGGAGCGTGATATCCAGATGGCTCTGGAGATGCTGGCAAAATCTTCCGTCAAAGGTGTCTATGTGGTAGACAGTTATGGTTCCCTGTATCCAATCCAGATCCGAGAGATCACGGATTTGTATCTGAAAGCAATGGCGGAGAGTGGAAAACTAGTAGGAATCCATGCACATAATAATCAGCAGTGTGCTTTTGCAAACACCATTGAGGCTCTGTCCATCGGTGCAAGTATGGTGGACGGAACAGTCATGGGAATGGGGCGTGGTGCAGGAAACAGCTCGCTGGAAGGTTTGCTTGGCTTTCTGAAAAATCCGAAATATGAAATCGCACCGGTTCTTTCTTTTATTGAGAAACATATGTTGAAGCTTATTGAGGATGGTGCAGTATGGGGCTATAATATCCCGTATCTGCTGACCGGTCTGACAGATCAGCATCCGAGAACTGCCATTGCAGCAACAAAAAATCATGATACAAAATATCTGGATTTTTATCATATGCTGCTGGATGATTAAAAGAAACTTATAGAAAATTTCAAATAATAAAAAACTGTGAGAGTGGAAGAAAAAATCCACTGCTCACAGTTTTTTTCTATAATATAAAAATCCGGTCAGGTCTGCCAGAATCCATCCGATCGGAATTGCCCACCAGATTGCGGTAACACCAAGAGATGTGTGCGGTGCAAAAGCATAAGCCAGAGCCACGCGGGTTCCCAGGGATATAATCGTAAGCACCAGTGACATAGCCGGTTTCTCAATGGCACGGTAAAGACCGTAGAGCAGAAACAGACAGCCGATGCCCCAGTAAAACGCACCCTCAATGTGCAGATACCGGATGCCTTCCGTAATAATGGCAGTTTCGCCTGCATCCACAAAAATCTGCATGAATGGACGGGCGAAGATCCATACGATGGCAGAAATAATAATACAGAACACAATGGATACCCGGACTGCGGTGTGAATTCCCATTTTTACCCGATCCGGGCGTTTTGCGCCATGATTCTGCGAAATAAACAGGGAAAACGCATTTCCGAATTCCTGTACCGGCATATAAGCCAAAGTGTCAATTTTTACGGTTGCTGCGAAAGCGGCCATGATGGCGGTACCAAAGCTGTTTACCAGTCCCTGGATCATTAGAATACCAAAGTTCATAACCGACTGCTGCAGGCAGGTAAAAAATGCGTAACGGCTTACTTCCCCAAAAGTACTTTTTTTAAAAATACGCTGTTCCTTTGCCGGAAAATGCTGTGGATTTTTCCAGAGTGCCACAATGGTGATGCCGATGCCGGAGATTGCCTGGGCGATTACGGTGGCACCGGCCGCACCGCCGACGCCGAGGTGCAGTCCAATGACAAACCAGAGATCCAGCGCAATATTTAAAATGCTGGAGACCGCCAGAAAAATCAGCGGAAGCACAGAGTTCCCAATGGCCCGCAGTACAAATGCGAAATAGTTATATAAAAATGTAAATCCGATTCCAATAAAAATGATGCGGGAATAAATGCGCATCAGGTCGTAAATATCTTCTGGTGTCTGCAGTAATGTCAGAATGCCGTCTGTGCCGAGAAATACGATCAGGTACATAATGATAGTCACAAGCAGGATCAGCCAGAAGGAAACCCACATGCATTCTTTCATTTCTCTGTGGCGGCCGGCACCGTAATGCATGGAAAACAACGCGCCGCATCCCATGCAGAGACCGATCATGACGGAAGTCAGAAATGTCATCAGTGTGTAAGTGCTGCCAACGGCAGCCAGGGCGCTGGAGCCGAGTACCCGGCCCACGATGATGGTATCGGTAATGTTGTAGATCTGCTGCAGCAGGTTTCCGAGCATCATCGGAAGTGCAAACAGCAGAAGTGTTTTTAGTATAGGTCCTTTTGTTAAATTCTTTTCCATATCTTAAGCGTTTCTGTCAGTTATCTTTTTCTGAATTGTAAAAATTAGGATTGTTCAGAACCCGTGTTACCTGTACTCTGGAACATCCAATCAGTTCCGCCATCTGCTGGTGTGTGAGCTCACTGTTGTAGTAAGTACGGACACGTCCCTCGCAGTCAGCCAGAGCTACCGTAGCTAGCTGCAGTACGTTTGTATGAGTCTTTCCGGCCAGCATACTGACATACTGGCGCATTAATCCAAGTTCTAATACTCTGTTGTAAAATATTTCAATGTTGCACTTATGTACAACGGTATTGTTTTTTAATGCAATGCAGGTCAGACCGCATGGGTCTCCGTAAAGAGCTTCAATCTCGCCTACAATGCTGTCTGGATAGTGAAACGCTACAACCTGCTTATGCCCCTGCGCATTTGTAATAAAGACTTCAACCATTCCCTGTGAAACCCAGAAAACATCGGTCAGTATCTGATCAGTAGCGTAGATACATTCGTTTTTCCTTAATGTGATCGTAGGGCAGTCAGCAAACAGCTTTTCCATATTTTCTCTTGCAAAGAAGTTTCTCATGTTTGTGATGTTAAATGATTGTTCTTTTCCCATTTTTCCCTCTCATAACAGGATAAATACCGTATGTTATCTTATTACATAAACCGATATTTATCATCCAATTTTATGCGTAAAATTATGTCTCTGTTTATAAATATAGCACAATGTAAAAATTATGAAAACTAAAAATTAGTAGTCATAGTGTACAAAAAAATGTATCAGGTGATACAGGAATTGGAACATGTAACCTATGATACAGAAATAAAAACACATGAATGCTATCATCTAGACATCAAGTAAGTGAGCAATTGGTAACCGGGAGGAGGGATACAGATGATAAATGCAGTCGGGCGTGAGATTCCGGATGAAATACTTCGGAAAATGAAGAAACCGGCTTTTGCAGGAGCTTATTCGAAAAAAGAAGCGGAGGTAGTAAAAACAACTGCAAAGAGCAAATGTGCTGTGATTGAAAAAGGCAGAGAGCCTGATTCAAAACTGCTTGCTTCTATCGAAGATGCAATCGAAAAAACAGGGATCAAAGATGGCATGACAATTTCTTTTCATCACCATATGAGAAATGGGGATGAGGTTGTGAATCTGGTCATGGAAGCCATCGCAAAAATGGGGATTAAGGATATACATATTGCTGCATCAGGGCTGTTTAAGTGTCATGAGCCACTGGTGAAACTGATCGAAGAGGAAGTGGTAACGGGGATCACCGTAAGTACCATTTCACCGGGGCCTCTGGCCAAGGCAATCACAAATGGAAAACTGAAACATCCTGCTGTGTTTATGAGTCATGGTGGACGGCCAAGGGCCATCGAGGCAGGGGAATTACATATTGACGTGGCATTTATATCAGCTCCCTGCTGTGATGCATACGGCAACATGAACGGTGCATACGGAAAATCAGCTTGTGGTGTTTTATCCTATGCATATGCGGATGCACAGTATGCGGATCAGGTAGTGGCTGTGACAGATAATCTGATGGAGTTTCCGGCGTGTCCCATTGAGATATCGCAGGAAAAAGTGGATTATGTGGTGCAGGTAGAAAGTATCGGGAATCCGGAAGGAATCTCTTTTGGACCGACCAAACCGACCACAGATCCGGAAAACCTCAAAATCGCGGATATGACCGCACAGCTTCTGGACGAGACCGGATATATCAAAAACGGAATGTCGATGCAGACCGGAGCCGGTGGAACTTCCATTGCGGTAGCAGCCGCGGTAGGACAGATCATGAAAGAAAAGAAGATCAGAGGATCTTTTGCATCCGGTGGGATTACTTCTTATTTTGTTGAAATGTTAAAAGAAGACCTGTTTCAGGGACTGCTGGATGTACAGTGTTTTGATTCCGTAGCCATTGAATCTTACCGGGATAATCCGAAACATATGGCCATGAGTGCTTCGCAGTACGCAAATCCAAATACAAAAGGCTGTCTGGTAAACCAACTGGATATCATGATCCTGGGAGCAACAGAGATTGATGTGGATTTTAACGTCAATGTGGTAACCGGATCAAACGGAGTGATCTTAAGTTCCTCCGGTGGAAACAATGATTGTGCAGCAGGTGCAAAAATCGCAGTGGTTGTCACAAATCTGGTAAAACGTGACATGTGTATCCTGCGGGATCAGGTCACAACGGTAGTGACACCAGGAGAGACCGTGGATGTACTGGTGACAGAATACGGCATTGCCGTCAATCCGAAGCGAACAGATCTGAGAAAACTGCTGGAACATTCCAGACTTCCGGTTATGGATATTCAGGAACTGAAGGCCATCGGAGATCAGAAAGCAACCAAAATTATAAAACCGGAATTTACAGATAAAATTGTAGGAATTGTGGAATACCGGGACGGTTCCATCATTGACGTGGTGAGAAGACCAGTGCAGGAATTTTAAAAACTTTAAACACAATGTCAGATATGATCACACATATCCAACAATAAAAAATTATAAAACGTGAAAATTGGGAGGAACAAAAAATGGCAGTAAGAAGAACAGACTTATATTTACCGGCAAATTCAGAGAAATTTATCATGAAAGCACCTACACTTGGGGCTGATGTCATCACACTGGATATGGAAGATGCAGTACCGCCGGCAGAGAAAGAGACCGCAAGAAAAATGGTACGAGAGCACATCAAAGAGATGAGTGTTCATGGTTCCGAGGCATGGGTAAGAATTAACGCATGGGACACAGGACTTACCATGGATGACTTAAATGCAGTTGTTGTCGATGGACTGGATGGAATCACACTTCCGAAATGCTCCGGTGCAGATGATGTAAAACGTCTGGACTTTATCGTAACCGATCTGGAGGAAAAAAGAGGACTTCCGGTTGGAAAGATTAAACTTGCAATTCTCATCGAGACAGCTATCGGTGTGATGAATGTAGATGAGGCTGTATTTGCCAGTGATCGTCTTGTGGCCGTTATCTTTGGGGCTGTAGATTATACAAGAGATATGCGTGTAACAAGAACAGATACAGCAGAGGAGCAGATTTATGCGCGTGCAAAAATCGGTGTGGCAGCCAGAGCAGCAGGCTTGGTAGCAGAAGATGCACCGTTCCCATCCTACAAAGATGACGCAGCATTTGAATACAACACAAAGACCGGAGCACAGCTTGGCTTTGAAGGCAGACAGATCATTCATCCGAGCCAGATTCCAATCGCAGACCGTGTATATTCTCCGGATCCGGAACGTGTAGCATGGGCGAGAAAAGTAACAAAAGCGTTTGAGGAAGAAGGAATCGCAAAAGGATCCGCATCCGTTCCGGTAGACGGACAGATGGTAGATACTCCGGTTTACATCAATGCGAAAAACGTTCTTGAGCGGGCAGAAGAAGTAATGGCAAAAGATGCATTGAAAGCAAGCCTGAAGTAAGGTCAGAAGGAGGAAAAACAGATGGAATGGGTAACAGGAGTTCCAGAAGAATTTAAGACAAGAATTCGTTTCCCAATGAGTGACCGGGAGATGAAACGCCGCTGGTCCACGGTACAGGCTGCGATGCAGGAGCAGGGAATCGACGTGTTGATTGCACAGAATGCGGATCAGTATCTGGGCGGATATTTCCGGTATTTTACAGATTTGCCGACAGAGCAGGCGTATCCGATGAGTGTTCTTTTCCCGGCAAAAGGAGAGATGACAACAATCACCAGTTCTTCTCCGTATAATCCGCTACCACCGGCATGGTTCCAGCGTGGAATCGAGAACAGACTCGGCGCACCGTATTTCAGAACCTTCCGTTATACAGATTTGTATGATGCGAAACTGATGGAAGCGTATATCTGTGATCATAAATGTAAGACAGTCGGACTGATTGCACCGTCTTTACTGAATTATAAACTGGTAAATTATCTTAAAACAGCACTGCCGAATGTGACATTCATTGATGCGACAGAAATGATTGATGAGATCAAGGCAGTAAAGAGTGAGGATGAGATTCAGGCAATCCGCAGAACCGTAGCCCTGCATGATCAGGTGCTTCAGATGGTACCGGGAATTTTACATCCGGGTATGTATGAATATGATCTGAGAGCAGAGGTAAACAAATTTCTGATCAGTAAAGGCAGTGAGGAAAACCTGGTTATGATGGGTTCTGCTCCGCAGGGAACACCGACACCGAAATTACACAGTTTTTATCAGAACCGTCGTATCGAAGATGGCGATGATCTGGTATTTATGATCGAGGCAAACGGCGGTGGCGGTTATTATGCAGAAATTGTAAGGGGATTCTGTATCGGACATCAGCCATCCAAAGATCTTCAGTATGCATGGGATCTTTCCAAAGAGCTGCAGGACTTCACGGCAGAATTGGTAAAACCAGGTGCTGACTGTGCGGAGATGCTGGAAATCTATAACAATAAGCTGATTTCTTATGGCTTACAGCCGGAGACACGACTGTTTGCACATGGTCAGGGATATGACCTGGTGGAAAGACCGGCATTTTTCAAAGGTGAGACAATGAAAGTCAAAGAAAATATGTTTTTTGCGATTCATCCTGAGATTAATACTGGAAAAGCATTTGGTAATTATTGTGATCAGTATCTGGTTACAAAAGACGGTGCGGTCAGAGTGGAGACAACACCAAGACAGATTTATGTGGTATAAAAACAAAACGTATTGCAAGGGATTTTAATTTAGTATCAGAAAAATATTGAGGGCACATTTATTTAGAGAGGAAGAAAAATTATGAAAAAAAGAGTCGTAAGTATGTTATTGATCGGTTGTCTGGGAGCAGCGTTACTGGTAGGATGCGGAAATGAAAAAACAGATGCAAGCGCAGGTGGAGATACCAACACATCCGCAGGAACAGAAGCAAAAGCAGATACCTCCGGAAAAGATTTTGGTGAGTATTCTGCAGATCATCCATTGGAGTTAAAGTTGAGCCATTTCGCTGCAAGTGAAGAAAATCAGCTGGCAATTCTGGCAAATACATTTGCAGATTATGTATCTCAGGAATCTGGCGGAGCTGTGAAAGTAACCGTATACGGTGGAGGAACACTGGGTAACGATCAGGAATCACTGGACTCTGTGATTGCAGGAACACTGGACTGTGCAGTAAACAACACACCGATTATGAGCGGATATGACGCTGGTCTGTCTGTGCTTGATCTTCCGTATCTGTTTGAAAATTATGACGATATTTATACCTTCTTGGATTCTGATGTATGCCAGGAGATGCTGGATGACTTCTCATCCACCGGTGCAAAAATCTTAAATTTGCAGTGTGTAGGTTTCCGTAACCTGGAATCCTCCAAAGGATTTGTGGAAAAACCATCTGATCTGAAAGGCTTGAAAGTTCGTGTAACAGGTTCTGATGTATATATCAATACATGGAACACATGGGGGGCAAGTGCACAGACAATGCCGGGTAACGAAGTGCTGACCGCATTACAGCAGGGAACTATCGATGCATGTGATAACGTAAACAACGTATGTATCGCAGACGGTTATCAGCAGTATGCAAAATATATTTCCGTAATGGAGTATGCAACACACTTTAACGGCATCACAATGAACGAGAAAAAATTTGAATCTCTGACACCGGATCTTCAGGATGTGATCACAAAGGCTGCAAAAGAGGCTGCACTTGACTGCACAAAGAATCTTGAGACAAAAAATGCGGAGCAGCTGGATGAAATGGTTGCAGGTGGCGCAGAGAAGACAGACAACGTGGACAAAGAGGCGTTCAAGGATGCAGCACAGAGCGTTTATGACAAGTTCCTTTCTGACAATGAGCAGGGTGCAAAATACTATGAGGCAATCACAGCATTAACAGCAAAATAGAACTGACGGAAGTGAGAGGTGTAATTATGCAGGTTTTGCAAAAAATAAACAAGTATATTTCACAGATCCTGAAAGTTGCTTTGATCGCGTGTTTTACCTATATGACAGTGGTGCTGTCAATCCAGGTATTCGGACGTTATCTGTTCCATAAAGGTTTTTCATGGACAGAAGAAACTGCACGTTACATCATGATATGGGCCGTATTTCTCGGTGCGGCCTATATCGCACTCAATCTGGAGCATGTAAAAGTTTCCATTATTGAGGATCTGATGAAAAAACAAAAACATAAACAAATTCTGGAATTAGTACAGCATATCGCAGGATTTGTATTTGTAGTAATCGTATTGAAATATGGGTTTATGCAGATGACAATTGCAAAATTGTCAAAATCGGCAAATACGGGATTCAGTATGATGTTCCCATATCTGGTATTTCCAGTGGCCTTTGCATTGTTAAGTTATGCATATTTCTACCGGGCACTGGATGATATTGTGAAACTGACAAAGAAAGATCAGACGGAAGGAGGAGAGGAACAGTGACCGCACATGTAATTATTTTTCTGATCGTAGCCATTGTGTTACTGCTGATCGGTGTACCGGTGGCAGCAACCCTGGGACTCTCATCTATCCTGTTTTTTATCCTGGAAGGCATTCCGGCCATGACCGTTGTTCAGCGACTGTTCTCCGGATGTGATGTGGCAGCACTGATGTGTATTCCGTTTTTTATTCTGGCAGGAGATCTGATGGCCAAGGGCGGTATCGCAAAGCGTCTGGTAAATGTATGTAACATGGCAATCGGTAATGTGACCGGTGGACTTGCTCTTGTAACGATCGTAGTATGTGCGATTTTTGCGGCTATGACCGGATCTGCAATGGCCTGCTGTGTAACCATCGGTGCCATCATGCTTCCTTATATGTTGGAAGCCGGCTACAGCAGAGAATTTTCAACGGCTGTGTTTTCGGCAGGAGCGGTTTTAGGACCGATCATTCCACCATCAACGGCAATGATTATTTACGCAGTAAATACAAACGTATCCCTGACAGATTTGTATCTGATGGGGGTTCCGGCAGGAATCTATATGGCGATCGGACTTGGTATCGTGGCATGGTTCGTCTGCAGGAAAAATGGATGGAAAGGCATGGACCGTGGAGAAAACGGTTCTCAGGAAAAATTCCATCTCGGAGCATTTTTGAAAGCATTATTAAAAGCAATTCCGGCCATTGGCTCCCCGGTGATCATTCTTGGTTCCATTTATTCCGGAATTTGTACACCGACAGAATCCGCTGTTCTGGCTGTATTGTACTCGCTGATCATTGGAATTTTTGTATACAAAGAAATCAGTATCAAAGATATCCCGCAGATTTTATTTAACTCCGCAAAAGGAACTGCAAATATTATGTTTATCGTAGCCGGCGCAGCGTTATTTGCTTTCGTTGTATCTTACGCACAGCTGCCACAGATGCTGGTACACGGACTGCTTGGTATTTCCGATAATAAATATGTCATCCTTCTTATTATCCTGGTAATCTTACTGATCATGGGATGTATCATGGATGCGACACCGATCCTTCTGATTACGATTCCAATGTTCCTGCCGGTAATCCAGCAGATTGGAATCAGCACACTGCAGTTTGGTATTGTAATGTGCACCGCAGTATGTATCGGATTTGTAACACCACCGTTTGGTACCTGCCTGTTTACCGGAATGTCCGTATCCGGAGTATCCATGCAGAAGTTGGTAAAAGCAATTTTACCTTTTATTATCTCCATGCTGATGGTACTGCTGTTAATTACATTTATTCCGCAGCTTACGCTGTGGATCGCAAAATAAGGGGAGAAAATCATGGCAGATGTATTGGTAATGTATAAAAAAAGTGATCTGATCCCAATGGTGGTAACAGAAAAACATATTGAAGAGATTGAAAAATGTGTTTCCGGTAAGGTATACTGGTGCGGAAGTGAGGAGGAAGCGTTGGAGAAAGGATATGATGCAGAGGTACTGTTTATTTGGGGCGGTAGCGGCAAGATGCCGGAGACCTATTGCAAACAGTCCAAAAAGTTGAAATGGATCAATTCTTTTTCCGCCGGTGTGAATCCGATCATGGATGGATCCATCAGCGAACTTCCGGTGAGACTGACGAACGCCAAAGGGATTCATGGAAAAACCATGGCATTGACAACGGCGGGCTATATGATCAGTTTTATGAGAAATTCTTCCGAATTGTACCGCCGACAGTTAAAACATGTGTGGGATAAAAAATTTAAATGTCAGCCATTGGAGGCAGAAGGCATGACGGTTGGAATTGTCGGAGCAGGTGCAATCGGATGTGAAGTGGCACGGTTAGCCAAAGCAATGGGAATGACAGTGCTCGGGGTAAAACGCCGAGTGACACCACTGGAATATTTTGATGAGGTATATTCCAATGATGATCTGGATAAAGTATTGCCGTTGTGTGATTTTGTGGTGATCGTAACACCGCTGACCGATGAGACCAGACATTTGTTTAATATGGATAAATTTCGTATAATGAAAAAGACGGCAGTGGTGATCAATATTGCCCGCGGACCGGTGATAAAAGAAGAAGACCTGATCCAGGCACTTCAGACCGGTGAGATCGGCGGCGCGGCACTGGATGCGGTGGAAGAAGAACCTTTATGCAGTGAAAGCCCGTTGTGGGATATGGATAATGTGATCATTACCCCGCACTGTGCAGCGGACAGCAAATTATATATTGACAGAGCCATTGATCAGTTCTGTGAAAATCTGAAATTATATGAAGCTGGAAAACCCTTGTTAAACGAAATTGACATGAAACAGAGATATTAGGAAAAAGAAGAGCCGGAAAGTGAGAGAAAATGGAAATGAAATTAGTAATTATTGAGCCGCTTGGAGTGGAGAAAGACAAGCTTTTGTCTATGGCCCAGGATGCATTAAAAGATTCTGTGGAGATTGTTTATTATGACACAAAAACGACAGATACACAGGAACTGATCGAGCGTGGAAAAGATGCGGAGATTATTGTGGTAGCCAATAATCCTCTGAATGCGGAAGTTATCAATGGATGCAAAAAGTTAAAATTATTATCGGTTGCATTTACCGGAATTGACCATATCGCCATGGATGCATGCAAGGCAAATGGTGTGGTTGTATGCAACTGTGCAGGATATTCCACCGCAGCGGTTTCAGATCTTGTATTTGGCATGCTGATTATGCTTTACCGTAATCTGGCAGCCTGCGATGCGGTAACCAGACAGGAGGGCACAAAAGACGGCTTGATTGGATGCGAGCTGGAAGGCAAGAAATTTGGTGTTGTAGGAACCGGTGCCATCGGAATGAACGTGGCAAAAATTGCAGCAGCTTTCGGCTGTGAAGTGCTTGCTTACAGCAGAACACAGAAAGATGTGGACAATGTGCGTTATGTGTCACTGGATGAACTGATGGCAGAGAGTGATATCGTCTCCTTGCATGTGCCGTCAAATGCAGAGACAAAAGGACTGATCAGTGCAGAGAAGATTGCCCTGATGAAACCAAATGCCGTACTAATCAATACAGCGAGAGGACCGGTTCTTGATAGCCAGGCTCTGGCAGATGCCTTAAATAACGACAAGATCGCAGGAGCCTGCATTGATGTATTTGAGACTGAGCCTCCAATTGCAAAGACGCATCCGCTTGTGAATGCAAAACATACGATTCTGACACCTCATGTGGCATTTGCAAGTAAGGAAGCAATGGTGAAACGTGCCATAATTGTATTTGATAATGTAGTGAAATATTTGAATGGAACACCGCAGAATGTAATGTAATGCTACCGGTGCTGGAAGAAAAAGGAATAAAAAGATATGACGATCAATGAAAAAGCACTCGAATTACATGAAGAGTGGAAGGGAAAACTTGAGATCAGATCGAAAGTCCCAGTGAAGACACGGGAAGACCTGGCTATTGCATACACACCAGGTGTCGCAGAACCCTGTAAAAAAATTGCAGAAAACGAAGAAGAAGTATACCGTTATACCATGAAAAGCAATACAATCGCAGTTGTATCAGATGGAAGTGCCGTACTTGGCCTTGGAAATATCGGTGCAAAAGCAGCTATGCCTGTAATGGAAGGAAAAGCAGTATTATTTAAAGAATTTGGTGGTGTAAATGCAGTTCCCATTTGTCTGGATACACAGGATACTGAAGAAATTATTCGTGTTGTGAAAGCACTTGCGCCGGGATTTGGCGGTATCAACCTGGAAGATATTTCCGCACCACGCTGTTTTGAGATTGAAGAGCGGCTGAAACAGGAACTGGATATTCCGGTATTCCATGATGATCAGCATGGAACGGCCATCGTGGTTTTGGCTGGTATCATCAATGCGTTAAAAGTAGTCGGAAAACAGAAAGAAGACTGTAAAATTGTTGTAAACGGAGCCGGATCAGCAGGTATCGCCATTACAAAACTGCTGTTATTATACGGTTTTCCCAAAATTACCATGTGTGATATTAATGGTATGATTAGTAGCCAGTCTCCGAATCTGAACTGGATGCAGAAAGAAATGCTGAAAGTGACGAATCTGGAGGATGCGACAGGGACACTGGCAGATGCGCTGAAAGATGCAGATATTTTTGTCGGTGTATCAGCACCAAACATTGTGACCGCAGAAATGGTTGCAAGCATGAATAAAGATGCTATTCTTTTTGCAATGGCAAATCCGATACCGGAAATTATGCCAGATGTGGCAAAAGCCGCAGGTGCAAGAGTTGTGGGAACCGGACGAAGTGATTTCCCGAATCAGGTAAATAATGTGGTGATTTTCCCGGGAATCTTTAAAGGTGCGCTCGAAGGCCGAGCCACACAGATCACAGATGAGATGAAGCTGATCGCAGCGAATGCGGTGGCAGGACTTGTGGCTGAGGAAGATCTTTCCGAGGACAATATTCTGCCAGAAGCTTTTGATGAACGTGTGGCAGAAGTTGTCAGCGCAGCTGTAAAGGCCTGTGTAAAACACTGCGTACAGTAAAATAAGTGAAATTTTTCAAACCCTCTCCAAAATAAATAAATTTGAAAAAGAAGCTGCTCTGAATGTGTTCTGTACCGACCCCCAAAAGTTAGACCTAAAAATCTAACGATTGGAGGTCGGTATTTTTATGGCTAAATATTCTT
>CAKRKO010000077.1 GCA_934358495.1 uncultured Eubacterium sp.
CTTCTTTAAAATTAACCATTGTTTTTCCTTTCCAGAACCTTGTTTATTGATCTGCTACTATAAACTAAAAAAGCACCCTTAAGAATACCTGCTACCAGATATACTTAAGGGTGCATATTATACACGGTTCCACCTTAATGTTTTACTTATTTAGCCTGTAACGCGGCAAAACGGTAACGTTTAAAAATCTTTCCTTACAATTCAGAGATTCTTTCACGTACAGCTCAAGACTGGTATTCCTGTATGATATTCATAAGCAGCTTCCACCAACCTGCTCTCTCTGGAATGTTTCAACATACAGTACTTGTTCTTTCATTGCTTTTCTCAATATCAAATCAGATTATAACATACTGAAAATTATTGTACAAGAGGTAAAATTATTCCTCTTCAGATTCAGGCAACTTTTCCCGCAACCGAACTGCTTTTGCTGCCATGCGGCGTCTGCTGTCAGCTTGTGCTGCATAGTGTTTTTTTGTTGTATTGACATCCTTGTGTCCTAAGACATCTGCTACCAGGTAAATATCTCCTGTTTCCTGATATAATGTTGTACCATAAGTACTGCGCAACTTATGCGGTGTTATATTTTTTACCGTTGTCACAAGGCGGGAATATTTTTTTACCAGATTTTCTACACTGCGCACATTGATACGTTTATTTTGCATGGAAAGGAATACAGCTTCGGTACTTCCCTCCTTTGGCTCCATCTCCAGTCGTTCATCCAGGTAGGCATCCAGTGCTTCAGCTACTTCGTCTCCAAAATATACCATAACTTCAGAACCACCTTTTCGGTGAACTTTAATACCGTTGTTTTTGGGATCAATGTCATTCAAATCCAACCCCACACATTCAGATACACGAATTCCTGTGCCCAGTAAAAGTGTCAGAATCGCCACATCCCGATTTTTCGTTTTATTGTGATAAATCTTCTGACGTTCTGTTAATTTCTCACCGGATTCCGCCTCATCCAGCAAAATTGCAATCTCATCCACATCCAGACGGATGATATTTTTTTCATGCTGCTTTGGCATTTTTACCAGTGCAGCAGGATTTTTTTCAATAATCTCTTTACGAAAGAAATAGTTATAAAAACTGCGCAGGCAGGCAAGCTTACGCATCTGGCCACGCTCATCATTAGTATATTCTTTTCCTCTGTGATGATAAAGTTTCAGATATTGCAGATATTCTTCAATATCCATTGGTGTAATCTGTTCTAAAATATCAATCGGAAAATCGATAATCTCCATTTTTGCCATTGCAGCGTTATTTTCATGCAAATAGTGAAAAAAAACGCCTAGGTCATAGGCATAGGCAATCCGAGTCCGGGAAGACGTCGACGGCTCGATACCGATAAAGTATTCGCGGCAGAAACGTGGTAATTCGGCTACCAATGTACGGAGTTTCTGTTCGTTTTCAATATTGATCTGGTCACTGTATTTTCGTTCTTTCATATCAAATCATGCTTTCTAATAAATTGTGTTTGCATACTGCTTTTTCGTTTATCAGCGATAAAATGTTACTCATTCTGCTCTTCCCAGTCCGGAATATGCCCATTGACCAGTGCGGTAAACAGGCGCGTCTTTGCTCCTGGATTTTCATGGTTGATAGTTCGAATAAGCTGTTTGATATATGCTCGTCTTGTGGCACCATCCGCTGGACATGGATTTTTCACTACCGGAAGATTATATTTATTTTTGAAACCGATCACATCTGCTTCTTCTACATACAGAAATGGGCGGATGATTGTCAGATCCATGCGGTCTAAATATGTTTTTGGAGGAAAACAATAAAAATGTCCTTCATAAATCAGTGACATCATCATAGTTTCAATAAAATCATCTTTATGATGTGCATAAGCTACTTTATTACAACCAAGTTCTTTTACAGCATTGTATAATGCACCTTTTCGCATTTTTGCACACAGGGAACATGGATTCTTTTCTTTGCGTTCTTCAAATACAATCTGTCCAATTTGTGTTTTTACGATATAATGTGAGATGCCAAGCTCATCACAAAGTTGTGTCACCGGACTCAGATCAAATCCTTCCAATCCAAGATCCACACTGACCGCTGTCAGAGAAAAATGCTTTGGATAAAAACATTGCAGACCATGCAGGGCATATAGTAATGCGAGAGAATCCTTTCCTCCGGATACACCGATGGCAATATGATCTCCTTCGTCAATTAAGCGGTAAGTATCTACTGCTTTTCTGGTAAGACTTAGTAGCTGCTGCAATTTCATAATATCGGTTCCTCGTTTCAGTATTGATTTTTTATTAAAAGTCCTTTAGAATGATAACATATTTTGACGTTTTGGTAAATAGTTTCGAACATTTGTTTAGATTTTTGCTTAGAAAAACATGCGTTCATGAGCAAGTAATGAAAGTGGATTGCGAATGTCCGCTTTACTGAAATGAGCAATGATAAGAATGTGCAGTTCGTTTCGCTATTTTAAAAGATTATGAAGAAAGGATTTTAAATGTATGAAATTTGTAATTCAGCGTGTACAGCACGCTTCTGTGACAGTAGACAACGAGGTAATTGGAAAAATTGGGAAAGGATTTCTGGTTTTGATTGGTGTTTCAGAGGAAGATAATACTGAGATTGCAGACAAAATGATTAAAAAACTGATTGGCATGCGTATTTTTGAGGATGAAAATGGAAAAACCAATCTGGCACTTAAGGATGTGGATGGTGGATTACTGCTAATCTCACAGTTTACCTTATATGCAGACTGCAAAAAAGGAAATCGTCCGTCCTTTATCAAGGCCGGAAATCCAGATCTTGCAAACAGCTTATATGAATATATAATTTCTGCCTGCAAAAAAGAACTTCCTGTGGTAGAAACCGGAAGTTTCGGAGCAGATATGAAGGTAGAACTTCTCAATGATGGACCGTTTACTATTGTGTTGGATTCCGATGAACTTATGAAATAAGAATCGAAAGCAAGTCAGGAAGATTTCTGTCATTGACGAGTGAGATAATTCATCGCAAACACCTTTTATTTATAGTATAGAGCCAAATAAACCGGGGCATTTTATTGCCCCGGTTTATTTGGTTCTATCTTCTGTTTTACTATTTTCTGCTTTAATCTGTCATATACAAGTTGGCGGAATAAGGTATAACACACTGATGAGAGCGGAATAAACAGAAACATTCCAACGATTCCCATCAATTTACCGCCAGCGATCACTGCCAATAGTACCCAGATGGACGGCAATCCGACAGAATTTCCTACCACATGTGGATAGATGAGATTTCCCTCGATTTGCTGTAATATAAAAAATATAATCAGAAACACAACTGCCTGCTGTGGATTCACAATAAAAATCAGAAAGACTCCAAAGATGCATCCTACAAAAGCACCAAAAATCGGAATCAGTGCGGTACAGGCTATGACTACACTGATCAGCAATGCATAAGGCATACGGAAAATCGTCAGTGTGAGCAGAAATAATCCGCCCAGAATCAGTGCTTCCACGCACTGCCCAGTGAAAAAACGTGTAAACGTTTTGGAAATCAAGGCACAGATACCAAAAAGCTTTTCTGATCTTTCTTCAGAACAAAATGCGTAAATTACTTTTTTTACCTGCATTTGCAGTTTCTCTTTTTGAAACAGCAGATAGCATGCAAAAGCAAATGCCAGGAATCCAGTTACAATCCCCTGAAATACAGAACTTATGGCAGAAATAGTGGATCCGGTAATCGTTTTCGCACTGTCTTTCAAAAAATCAGAGACGGTCTGAAGAATCTGCTGCGTATCAAAAGTCTGCGTTCCCATCAAGTGTTTAAGCAGAGGGATTTTTTTATTTAGATGCTCCATCGTGGATTGAAATTGTGGTACAAAATCTGTGATATTTTCATTCAACATGGAAAAACTGTTTGCCAATTGCGGAATCATAAAAAACAGAATCAGCCAGATAATCGCAATAACGATAAGCAGTGTTAATAAAAAACTGGCAATACGAATTGCTATTTGATAGCTGTTCGATTTATTCCGAAACAGCCTCTTTTCAATAAAACGCATGGGAATATTCAAGATAAATGCCATAATGCACCCAGTCAGAAATGGCAGTAAAATTTCCCAGATAGTGCTTAGCAAATTCCATTCAGTGCCAGTTTTTCCAAGGAGCAGGATAAGCAAAACTGCAATAATAAGCAGTAAATATTTATGCTTTTGTATATAATCCTGAAATTTCATTTTTATTCCTCAATTCTTTCTATTTTTTATCCATTTACATAACTGGATGATCGGCAGACTCAAAAATGCATATAAATATACAATTCCAAGTTGTGCCAATGTCAGAGTCTGCACTTTAAACAGATTTTGTAATCCCGGAAGTGTGAGGACACCGGTAATTAATACGGCTCCTAATGCAAATGCACCAATTAACCACTTGTTATTTTTCATTTTTTTTGTAAACAGAACCGGTTTTTCTGATTTGCAATTAAATCCATGGAATAATCGGGCCAGACACAGAGTTCCAAAAGCGCAGGTGCTTGCAAGCAGTGCATTTCCATGATTTAATCCCGTGAGGAAAGAACAAACTGTTACAATTCCAATTACAAGTCCTTCCAGACCTACTTTTTTCATAAAAGAGGCAGTTAAAATAGAACTGGTGGCTGCTCGTGGATGTTCTTTCATTACATCATCTGTGTGCGGTTCCAGGCCAAGGGCAATCGCAGGCAGACTATCTGTCAACAAATTAATAAATAATAAATGCACAGGTGCAAAAGGGACTGGAAGTCCTGCAAGAGATGCTGTTAAAACAGTTAAAATGGCACCGAGATTTCCTGATAACAGAAATTCTATGGCATGCAAAATGTTACGATACAGATTTCTTCCATTTTTCACTGCTGATACAATAGTAGAAAAATTGTCATCTGTCAAGACCATGTCAGCAGCATCCTTCGCAACTTCAGTTCCAGTATTTCCCATAGCAACGCCTATATCTGCCTGTTTCAATGCCGGTGCGTCATTCACGCCATCTCCTGTCATAGCCACTATATTTCCACGTGCCTGCCATGCGCGGACAATACGGATTTTGTGTTCTGGTGAAACACGTGCATAAACAGATATTTCCGGAACCAATTCCTGCAATTCCTGATCTGTCATCATATCAAGCGCAGCACCTTCACAGGCTTTTGTATCAGGTGTCAAAATTCCAATTCGTCTGGCAATGGCAGATGCTGTTAAAATGTGATCTCCGGTAATCATGACTGGTCGGATACCTGCATTGATGCAGGTCGCTACTGCATCTTTTGATTCCAGACGTGGCGGATCCATCATAGCGATAAGACCAAGAAATGTCAGATGAGCTTCATGGTCAAAGGTAAGCGTATCCGTATCAGAAAACTCTCTGTAAGCAAATGCAAGCACGCGCAGTCCTTGCTCAGAATATTGCTGATTTTGCATCTGAATCCGTTTTTTCTCGTCACTGTTCATAGGAATTGTGCCATTTGTTGTCCAGATCGCATCTGTTCGCTGTAATAATACATCAACTGCACCTTTCACAATTAAAATCTGTTTTTCAGCAGAATCAGAACTATGATCATTTTTGGAACATGTATGCAGTGTTGACATCATTTTACGTTCACTGTCAAAGGGAAGTTCGTCGATTCTTGGATATTTTGCCTGAATTTCAGAAATAGCAATGTGCATCTGAGCCTTCATCTGCAACAAAGCAATTTCTGTAGGATCTCCGATTTCTTCATTTTTATTTTCAATTCTTGCATCATTGCATAGTACACTGGCAAAATAAAGTAATTTATTGGAAGTATCGGAAGATGTTGCCTCACCTGCAAGAACAGACTGTCCGTTTACATAATAGTCTTCCACTGTCATTTTATTCTGAGTCAGAGTTCCGGTTTTATCTGAACAGATAACTGAAATACTTCCAAGTCCTTCTACTGCCTGAAGTTTTCGGATGATGGCATGCTCTTTCGCCATTTTTTGTGTACCAAAAGACAAAACGATAGTGACAATGGAACTTAATGCCTCAGGAATAGCTGCAACCGCCAAAGCGACAGCAAATAAAAAGGCATTTCCAATAGATTCACCGCGAAAAACGCTGATTCCAAACAAAATTCCACAAAAGACCAAAATAGCAATGGAAAGTTTTTTGCCGAAAGAATCAAGCGATATTTGCAACGGAGTTCGTTTCGCTGATGTATTGTGTAAAAGATTCGCTATCTTACCAACTTCTGTATCCATGCCGATGTTGGTAATCACGATTTTTCCGCGCCCATTAGTAATGAAACTGCCGGAAAATACCATGTTTATGCGATCTCCCAGAGCTACCTGATCGGAAATCACATCAGTGCTTTTATCGACACTAAGGCTTTCACCGGTCAAGGCACTTTCATCAATCTTCAAACCGGCACACTCAATAATTCTTCCATCAGCAGGAACGATATCACCTGCTTCCAAAAGGACGATATCGCCCGGAATCAGCTCTCTGGCAGAAAGCTGCACAACACTTCCGTCACGAAATACGGATGCTTTTGGTGCGGATAAGTTTTTTAAACTGTTTAAAGAACGTTCTGCCTGTCGGGTCTGTACTGTTCCAAGAATGGCATTTAGAGTGATAACGACCAGAATAACGACAGCACTTTCTGCGTCACCAAGCAGTCCGGATATGATTGCTGCAATAATGAGAATGATTACAAGAAAATCCTGAAATTGTTCCAGAAAAAGTTTCCATAAAGGTTTCGATTTCGCAGAGGTCAGTTCGTTCCAACCTAATGTGTGGTGGCGTTCCTCTGCCTGTGTAGAGGTCAGTCCCTGTACGGAACTATCAAAGTGATCCATAACCTGCGTCGCGGTCAACTGATACATTTCTTTCATGTCAAATCCTCCTTGCGTTTTGTCTGCATCATGTTATCTGCAATAAGTGTTCCGATTATGCAAGCTCAGGATTTTTGGAATAAAAAAAGACCCTAATTGCACAATCAATGTACAATAAAAGTCTCACCGTTTCCTTACGACACCGGATGTATTTATATTACATCGTACTGACGACACCGCAAACGTATAGTCACGTAGGTTACTCCCTCTTATTAATGCTAATATATATGATGATATGGGGATGTGTCAAGGGAAAATTGTTTTTTTTCGATTCTATAAAAATGGAAATTCGACGCATTTGTCTAGGGAGACATATGCATTTTTAAGAAGAATCAAACAATTTTCCGGCTATTTTGTGGTATACTTAAGAAAAATGTTTTGGAGGACTTATGTTTTTTTATCAACCAATACAGTTAAAAAACGGACAGAAATGTATCTTACGAAATGCAGAAGCGTCTGATGCAGTACGGCATCATGCTTATTTTGTACAAACCCATAAAGAAACGGACTTCCTTCTTACATATCCGGATGAATGCACCTTGGATATTATTTCTCTTGAACGGCAATTGAAGGAAACAAAATGCAGTGGAACAGACGTGGAAATCTGTGCCTTTGTAGACGGAAAATTAGTCGGCTCTGCCGGCAACAGTCTGATTCGAAATTGTGATAAAATGCGGCATCGGGTAGAATTTGGTATCAGTATCCTGAAAGGATACTGGGGACTCGGCATTGGCGATGCACTCACAAAATCTTGTATCGAATGTGCGAAGAATGCCGGTTTTTTACAGTTAGAACTGGAAGTTGTCTCTGAAAACGAAAATGCAATCAGGTTATACAAAAAGCATGGGTTTGTGGAATATGGAAGAAATCCAAGAGGTTTTCTCAGCAGAGACGGTCATTGGCAGGAGCTGGTTCTTATGCGGTTGGAACTGGATGTTTCTGCCAAATGAAATAACCTTCATTTTTTATTAAAACAGCTTATAAAAAGTCCCCCGGATAGAAACTACTGTTACAATCCAGGGGAATATTCCATTTCAGATTATTGGTTATGTGGTATCAGATATCTAAATAACCAGCTCTACATTTTGTTCAATTTCAATGTTGGAGCCAAGTAAATTATTTTTATGACGGGCGTACGCTTCTGGGGGTATGCGCCAGGCCAGACCGCAGCCGGCAGACAGTTCCCGTGGAACCGGGATTAAACGACCTGGTATGTCATGCTCTTTACAATACAGCTCCATGGCCATGGCAGCTGATGTGGTATGAAATGTCAAAATCTGATAAGGTTTTTTCTTTCGCATGATAATAACGCTCCGTTTTTTAATAAGTTTCTTTCCTAAATAAGTTGCATTTTGATCAGTTATGATACAGAGTTACCGTTTGCTCACAAAGCATAACATATCTGATCATCTGCTCCCTTATTATGCCCGAAATGTAATTTCAAAGCAACCGTTTTTCTGTTCAGTGTGAAATTCTTTTTTCTGATAGTTTAATGTTTTTTCAATGTTGGTTCTTGTATGGGCTTCATCACCGATCACATGAATGTTTTCCCCCGGATGCTCATCCATAGCATCCATGACAAGCAATACTGGTTCCGGACAGGAAAGTCCTCTTACATCTACTTCAATAAATTCTGCCATTTTTATTTTCCTCTTTTCAGATTTCTTTTATTTGTTGTTGCATTTCTAGAAAATTATTATCAATTGTTATGATAGATATATGATAAATTGCAAGCAATCGAACATCATGTTCGATTGCTTGCATAATTTTGCTTTATAGCTCAGAAACCGTTTTCACATATGGAATCATCAGATAAGCACCACTTTGAATAGCATCATCTGTCAAATGATTCATCTCTTTCACTTCATTGATGTAGTGCTGTCTGTCAAAGCTGGTACTTCCCATATACTGATCAGCCAGTGTCCACAAAGTATCGCCTTCGTTCACTTGAATTGTCTTATAATAAATCTTCTCTTTATGTACCGTGGAAGCCTTTACCTGATTTGCTTTCAAACAGCTTGTACCCACTAATACTATAGACAGGATAGCAAGAAATAAAATAGATATTCCAAAAAACTGCCGTTTAAGAGCCTGTTTCTTTTTAGCTTCCTGGATACGTGTTCTTTTCTGCGCATGCGCTCTGGCCTGTGCCTTCTGATATGGATTTGTATTGTAAATTACGGAATATGTACTCATATGTATATCCTCCCCTTCATTATCTGCTTTACGCTGTAATAGTTAAATATCCGACACTATGTTCGGAACATCTGTTCGATACTTGTATTATACAAAACGTGTGTTCGGATGTCAAGCAAAAACACGAACAGATTTTCGGAACAAGTTTTCGAATGTATTTGAAATCATTAGTTTATTATGCTATAATTTAAATATTAAACAGGGAATGAATATTAAGGAGAGTTAATCATATTATGTCATACGGAAAAATCAGCGATAAACAAAGAGAAATTTTAGAATATATCAAAGCAGAGATTTTAAACAGGGGATACCCACCTGCAGTACGCGAAATTTGTGAGGCTGTCAAATTGAAATCGACTTCTTCTGTTCATGCACACTTAGAGACGCTTGAGAAAAACGGTTATATTCGTCGTGATCCGACTAAGCCGCGTGCGATTGAGATTGTAGATGAGAACTTTAACCTGACCAGACGTGAAATGGTCAATGTACCGATCGTCGGCAGAGTTGCTGCCGGAGAACCAATTCTGGCAGTAGAAAATATTGAGAATTATTTTCCAATTCCGGCTGAGTTTATGCCAAACGAACAGACTTTCATTCTACAGGTTCATGGAGAGAGTATGATCAATGCCGGTATTTTAGACGGGGATTATATTCTGGTACAGCAGCAGTCTATTGCAAATGATGGAGATATGGTAGTTGCCCTTGTGGATGATTCTGCTACGGTTAAGACATTTTATAAAGAAAACGGTTATTATCGTCTGCAGCCGGAAAACGATTTCATGGATCCGATCATCGTGTCCGAAGTCATGATTATGGGAAAAGTGATCGGAACCTTCCGGTTCTTCAGATAGGCTTTGCGGCACGAAGTGTAATGTAGCGCAAAATTTACAAATATCATAGTGTAAATTGAGAACACCAGCAATTTTTCTCAAGGAGCGATTGTTAGCGGCTGAGACAAATTGCTGGTGTTCTCTTATAAAAATTAAATAGTAAATTATAAGCCACAAAAAAATTATAAATCTTCCGGCGCAATAACTTTACCATCCTGCCAGATTCTCTCCAGATCATAGAATAACCGATCCTCTTTGGAGAACAGATGGATAATGATATCTTTGTAATCCATCAAAATCCAGCTGGAATTATTGTTTCCTTCTTTCTGTGCGCAATGATATCCTGCTTTATACAGTTCCTCTTCTGCTGCGTCCATCATGGCCTGCAACTGGTTTGTATTTGCAGCGCTTGCAATTACAAAATAATCTGCAATTACAGAAATTTCACTGATATCGATCACCTGTATATCTTCTGCTTTTTTCTCAGATAATGCATGGCAGGCGATTTTTGCCATTTCGCGGGATACGTCGTTCATATTACTCATCCTATTCCTTTCTGATTGATGCTCTGGTTTTCAAACCAGTCTTTATAATACTCATAAGCGGCTATCGTTGTCGGATCCATGGTCTGATCTTCATGTTTTTTCAGATATTCGACGGTATCTTTTAAGATGTGATACGTGGTCAGATCTAAATCCTGTTCAGCCATCTTACGAAGTTCTTTTAAATGAGGTGCTTTGTCCCTGTTTGGTTCAATATAATCTGAAATAAAAATAATTTTATCCAGAAGATTCATGTCCGGAACGCCTGTGGTGTGTACACGGATCGCATGCAGAATATCGAAATCTGTCACCTGGTACTCATGTTCTGCCAGAATGGCACCGCATTTTGCATGCAGTAAGGATGGATTTTTATATTCTGCATCGCTGATTGAAACATTGTATTCCAGGCAGAGAGCGATTTTTTTATCATCATCCATATATTTGGCACAGTCGTGTAATAGACCGGCCAATTCTGCCATATCTTTGTCATAACCGTAAATATCAGCAAGATGGCGTGCTGTTTTTGCAACACCAAGCGTATGCTCATATCTTGCCGGTTTCAATTTTGCCTTTAACTTTTTTTGTATCTCTTTTGCTGTCATGTGGAATCCCCTTCTATGAGAAAAATATTACTGCTCAACACATGAAGTGGAGTTTCAGCTCAGATTGAGATAAAGTGCATGATCTCTGATATATTGCTCCACCTGTGGCGGAAGCATGTAGCGAACTGTTGTTCCCTGCATCACCCGTTCTCTCAGCTCCCTGCTGGACACACTGAAATTCGGAGTGTTCAGACGGTAAAAACCGGAATGGTATTTTTCTTTTAAATATGCAATCTGGCGGTCTACTTCATCCGCATTCAGATTATCTCGGACAGCTGCCAGAATGTTTGCATATTTACAGATTTCCTCCGGATGTTTCCAGTCGTCAAAATCGAACAGAGAATCGGCTCCGAGGATAAAATATAATTTACAGTCCTGATAATCTTTCTGAAACTGTGCCAGGGTCACATACGTATAGTTGACACCGGTACTCTCAATTTCCCGATATGAAATGGAAAACTTCGGATTATCCGCAATGGCTGCTTCTACCATATGACAGCGGTGTACACTCATTTCCTCTCCCATAAATGCCTTGTGGGGCGTATGTCCGGTAGGGAGAAAAATTATATGATCCAGATTAAACTGGTCACAGGCATTTTCCGCGATTAGCAGATGCCCGTAATGAATCGGATTGAAGGTACCGCCAAATATGCCGATTTTCTTTTGTGTCAGAGTCATATACAATACTCCATTTCTGTCGGATTAAGGTAAAACAATCTTTGGATCATCCTTATCCGGTTTGTATAATACGATTTTTTTGCCGATTACCTGTACCACCTGGGAATGGGTACGCTCTGCGATCACATTTGCAATCTCACGTGGATCATCAAAACAGTTTTTTAATACACTTAATTTAATCAGTTCATGTGTATTAAAGCATTCAGCGATCGCATTTACAATCTCCGGTGTTACACTGGATTTCCCAACCTGAAAAATTGGTTCCAGATTCATGGCAAGACCTTTTAAATAAGCTCTCTGTTTACTTGTCATAATTAATCTCCATATGCTGACCATACAAAGTTTTGAATATCAAAAAGCATTACATGATCAGACTGTAATCTGTTTTATTTATAGTAATCAAAGGAAAGTCCATACATACGAACAGTATCACCTTCCTGAACACCTAAGTTTTCCAGTTCCTCTAAAATTCCCTGATCTTTTAAGAAACGCTGGAAGAACAGGAAACCTTTCTCAGATTCAATATTGGTATAGCCAAGCATTTTTTCAATACGAGGACCTTCTACCACAAATTCATCATTTTCTTCGTCATATGCAACGGTATACGGCTCATCCAGATACATTGCTGTGGACGGATCGTATTCCTGCTCAAATATAACCGGATCAGAATCCATGCTTTGAAGCATCTCATTTACGGCATATAAAAGCTCTTTTAAGCCTTTTCCACTGACTGCGGAGATTGCAAATACACGGATGCCCTGCGGCTCAAATTCCTGACGCAGTTTTTCAACCGGATCCTCATCCCCTGCATAGATGGCATCAATTTTATTTGCTGCGATCACCTGTGGTTTCTTTGCAAGTTCCGGATTGTATGCGTCCAACTCTTTGTTGATGGCATAAATATCTGCGATCGGATCACGTCCTTCGGTAGATGCTGCATCTACCATGTGGATCATGACTTTGGTACGCTCAATGTGTTTTAAAAACTCATGACCAAGTCCGATTCCCTCGGATGCACCCTCAATCAGTCCAGGGATATCTGCGATAACAAAGCCCTGTCCCTCGTCCAGATCAACCACACCAAGGTTTGGATTTAAAGTTGTAAAGTGATAATTTGCAATTTTCGGTTGCGCATTGGTTACACGGGATAATAAGGTGGATTTTCCAACATTCGGGAAACCAACCAGTCCGACATCCGCAATGACTTTTAATTCCAGACGAACTTCCAGTTCAATGCCCGGCTGTCCCGGCTGTGCATATTTCGGAGCCTGCATGGTTGCGGTTGCGTAATTCTGATTTCCTTTACCGCCGCGTCCGCCTCTTAAAATAATCTGACGGGTATTATCACCGGACATATCAGCGATAACTTTGTCTGTCTCAGCATCGCGGATGATGGTTCCTGCCGGAACTTTCACAATGATGTCTGCCCCATTTTTGCCATGGCAGTTCCGCTTTCTGCCCTCTTCTCCGTTCTCGGCGGCATATTTACGGCGATGTCTGAAGTCTGTCAGAGTGTTCAAACCTTCATCGACCTGAAAAATAACGTCTCCGCCTTTTCCACCGTCTCCACCGTCAGGACCGCCGTTTGGAACGTATTTTTCACGGCGGAAGCTGACATGTCCATCTCCGCCTTTTCCTGATTTTATAATAATTCTTGCACTGTCTGCAAACATAATTTTCTTTTCCTTTTTTATAGTAGAAAATAGACCCGGCTATGAAAGTCGAGTCTATTGATGGTTTCATTATTCGTTCGTTGCTACTGGATAAACGGAAGCCTGTTTTTTGTCTCTTCCTTTTCTCTCGAATCTTAATACA
>CAKRKO010000078.1 GCA_934358495.1 uncultured Eubacterium sp.
AAAGCCGTTCTTTTTTTCTTCTGTCAAGGGTAGCGTCCATAGCCAGGCGCTTACATGCAAGTCATCTTTCGATATGTTAATCTGCGCATGCAGCATAGTGCTTATTATTTCAGTGAAGTATATGCATGCGTGTCACGCGGTGCCACGGCGTAAATAGAACAAGATGTGAGCATAAACTCCAAGGCAAGGCGGTAGACGAATTTCCGTTATCGGAGCGAGCATAGCTCGACCGCGGGAGTGTGTCTGAGCCAACAGCTGCTTTTGCTGTTGGTGAGTTCGCGGAAGCGGTCGAAGATAGGCGGCGCAGCGAAGATAGGAAATCCGTCGTGCCTGCATTGGAGTTTTTGTCACATCCTGTTCCAACTTACCCTAAACATGAATTAAATTGCTTCCAGTGCCTGTGCCAGATCCGCGATCAAATCTTCTTTGTCCTCCAGACCACAGGACATACGTACCAGTCCTGCCGGAATGCCAGCTGCCTCTAACTGCTCATCTGTCATCTGACGATGTGTGGATGTAGCCGGATTCAGACAGCAGGTTCTCGCATCTGCTACATGCGTCTCAATCGCAGCCAGTTTCAGATGTTTCATAAAGTTCTCTGCTGCTGCACGACCACCTTTCAATTCAAAGGATACTACACCACAGCCGCCCTTCGGCAGATATTTCTGCGCAAGTTCATAATATTTGTCACCCGGAAGTCCACTGTAAGTTACTTTCACTACCTTCGGATGGTTTGCCAGAAATTCAGCCACAGCCTGTCCATTTTCAACATGACGCGGCATACGTACATGCAGGGATTCCAGACCAAGGTTCAGATAAAATGCATGCTGCGGAGACTGAATACTTCCCAGATCACGCATTAACTGTGCGGTACATTTTGTGATAAATGCGCCGCCCTGACCGAATTTCTCTGCATATGTAATTCCATGATAAGAATCATCCGGTGTGCAAAGTCCCGGAAATTTATTGGCATGCGCCATCCAGTCAAAGTTTCCGGAATCAACAATTGCTCCGCCAACTGCGGCTCCATGACCATCCATATATTTTGTGGTGGAATGGGTTACGATATCTGCGCCCCACTCAAACGGACGGCAGTTCACCGGTGTCGGGAAGGTGTTGTCCACGATCAGCGGTACACCGTGCGCATGTGCTGCTTTTGCAAACTTTTCGATATCCAGAACTGTCAGTGCCGGATTTGCAATGGTTTCACCAAATACGGCTCTTGTGTTTTCCTGAAATGCAGCATTTAACTCTTCTTCCGTGCAGTCAGGTGCCACGAATGTCGCGGTGATTCCCATTTTTCTCATGGTTACTTCGATCAGGTTAAAGGTTCCACCATAAATAGCGGAAGATGCCACAATGTGGCTTCCACATTCGCACACATTAAATAATGCAAAAAAGTTTGCTGCCTGTCCGGAGGATGTCAACATTGCTGCTGTACCGCCTTCCATCTCAGCAATTTTTGCTGCAACCATATCATTGGTCGGATTTTGCAGACGGGTATAAAAATATCCGGAATCCTCAAGATCGAATAATCGTCCCATAGCTTCGCTTGTCTCATAACGGAAAGTTGTAGACTGAACGATTGGAATCTGTCTCGGTTCTCCATTTCCCGGACGATAGCCTCCCTGTACACATTTCGTATCTAATCTGTAGTCACTCATTTTTTCTTCTCCTCTTCCTTCTCTATTTTTTCTATTCGCTTCGTTTATTCATTGTCAGAATCGGCACAAGATGATTATATATCAAAAACGTGATTACCACGCTGATCATCGCCTTGACAAACGTAAATGGCATATTAAATACAATCAGACTCTGCAGAATACTTTTTACCCCCGGAAAAATTGCCTGATATGCTGCCAGGATTGTATCTTCCGGCATAAAATTATAATATACCGGATAAACTACAAAATAATTGGATACTACGCTGAACACTGCCATCAGAATGGCGCCCATAATTGCGCCTCCACATGCACTCTTTTTACTCTTTTTTCGTTTGTATAAAAAACCTGCCGGCAGAACAAACACTGCATTCAGGATAAAATTTGAAAGCTCTCCGACACCACCGGTGGATGTCACTGTAAGATGCAGAAGATTTTTGATCAGTGCAATGATGACACCTCCTACCGGACCGACTGCCAGACTACCGATCAGTGCCGGAAAATCTGACAGATCCATTTTGATAAATACCGGCATCAGCGGAACGCTGAATTCCATAAACATCAAAATATATGCAATTGCGGACAAGACACCAATAATTGCCATTTTTGATATATTTGATTTTACCGGTTGTTTTACTTTTGTTTCCATAACTTATAAATCTCTTTCTCTATCTTTTTTTCTTTTTTGACCGAAAATGGCTGATAAACACAGACGCTGTAAATATAATAGCCAGAAAATAGCCGATGGCTCCCAGTGCAGGAATACCAAGCAATTTCGGTTTCATATCAGTCGTACAGATAATACTGGAACTGATCAGCAAAGCCATGATCAAAAACCCCATGACTAAACGCCGAACTAACGCATTCAACATCACTGTCAGATCCTCCGTCGCATGCAGATCCAGATTGATACTGGTCTGTCCCTGCATATAACTGCGCAGAAGATCAGAAATATAAGATGGTATCTTGATGCCTTTCTGCAACGCCTGCCAAATTTCTTTTCCACCCAGATGTAGTTCATCCTTCAGATTGGCAGCAGAAAATTTATTTTCTGACATACGCAGAGTGGCCACCTGCACCACATTGATATCCGGTGCGATCTCTGCAATGACACCTTCAATTGTCGTCAGCCCACGCACCAGCATAGTCAGACTGTGGGGCATAGATACCCTGTTTTCTTTCATAATGTCGATCAGATCCTGCATCAGTGTTCCCATATTCAGGCCGCCGAAATTTGCAGAACCGTATTTTGCCAGCCAGTCACCAATATCCGAATACAGAAGTTTCTGATCCGGCTTATTATGAAAATCACCCAAAGATAACACTGCCTCCACGATCAGGCTGACATCATGGGTTGCCACGCCTTTGATGACTTTAGTCAGAAGCACCTGATCACGCTTGGAAAATCTTCCCATCATTCCCATATCAATCCACACGATCTTGCCATCCCGGATACGCATGTTTCCCGGATGAGGATCTGCATGGAAAAAACCGTCTTCCATGATCTGTTTTACATAATTGTCCGCCATCTTGGTTCCGATCTCATCCAGATCATAACCGGCGGCCAGCAGTTTTTCTTTTTCATCCACACCGATTCCGTCAATATACTCCATAACAAGCACCTGCGTGGTGGTATATTCCCGATACAGCATCGGACTGGTCACGAATGCCACATCTTTGTTCAGTCTCGCAAACTCTTCCATGTTGGCTGCTTCCGCCAGGAAGTTCATCTCTTCCTGAGCCACCACCCACATTTCATCCAGCACCTCGTTCATATCCACAAGGCCTGCCATATTGATTGGAGGCATCAGCTTCACGGCACGGTGTAAAAATGCGATGTCCCGGGACATGGTCTCATAAATGCCCTGGCGCTGCACTTTCACGACTACTGTCTCACCACTTTTCAGCTTTGCCTTATGCACCTGTGCAATGGATGCTGAACCGATTGGTGTCTCCTCAAATTCCGCAAATACTTCCTCCAGTTCAGTACCGTAGGAATGCTCGATGACTTCCCGCACTTCCTTGAAAGGCATCGGTGTCACTTCCGAGCGCAGACGCATGAATTCATCACAGATTTTTTTAGGAAAAATGTCTGACCGCATGGACATAATCTGGCCCAGCTTAATATAAGTTGGGCCAAGATCTTCCAGGATCAGACGTAATTTTTCCGGCGTCACACCCCTGGCAATTTGATGTTTGTGTATGACTGAAATTATTTCCCGTAAACGGGTTCCATTTGATTCTTTCTCACTCATAAATTTCCATTTCAATCAATGCTCCAAAGAGCTTTTTGTCACTTACTCCTCAGTTGCTTCTGCCTCAGCCTCTGCCGGTGCTTCAGCTTCCTTTGTCTCCATCTTTGCAATAGCATCTTTTAATGCTGCGATCTGCTCCGGAGTCATTCCTTTTAATACATCAGCAGGCTCCTGCTCCTCATCTTTTTTGAAGGTCTGTTTTACATTATGTTTCAGTTCCTCATTCAGAACTTTTCCCTGTTCAACTGTCAGTTCGCCTTTTTTTACCAGATCGTCCAGAATTTCTTTGGATTTCTCTGCAGTAGTAGCTGCTGCGCCAATACCTGCCAATAAGATTTTTTTCATGCTGTCACTAATTTTTTCCATAATGAAATTCTCCTTTCCTGAAATCCTTTTTATATAGTGAGTATACACCACTTATCTGTATTTTGCACCTAAAAATACATGTTTTCTATCTATAAAACACATTATTTCTGCATTTCATAGCCGTAATGTTCAAAATAAAATCCCAGTTTTGAATTGATCTTGTCCCGAAGCTCCGGTGTCAGTTCAAATTTGTTCTTCTTATAATTTTTCTGACTCTCCAGATAAGCGTCAAAATAAGGTTTTGCCTCCTCAAATCCATCAAGCCCGAGATTGTCGTAAATCTGCTTCACATACGCTTCCGGATCTTTACAGAAGTCCTCATATTTAATATCAATGTGATCTTCCGGTGGCATGGCATCCAACTCACGGAATGCCTTTTTGTAAATACGTTCAAACAGATCAATTGTCACGTCCTCGATCACCTGGTGGGACGCCGGCTCATTCAGACAGAACAGCCCCATTTCCTTGGTAAACATATTGATAGTGGACATCACTACCGTATACGGATTGCGGTAAATATTAATGAATTTCGCACCCGGGTAACACTTTTTCAGAGCTCCGATCCTGCATGTATTTTCCGGGCTCTTTAACAGCAGCTGTTTGCCTCCATACAGATACGTTACTTTTTTCAAAATGTAGTCATAGGCTTTACGCCACTCCTGTTGCCGCTTTTCATCCTGCTCATCGATAAAGGCAGTCTCGATATATTTGACACCTTTTCCGCCATCCGGGAACACCAGCATATGGCTGATGGCCTGTGTGGAGATTGTTGCTTGAGCAAACACTTCCTCCATTGGAAGATCCAAAGTATATTCCAGATTGTCCATCGGGCGGGCTCCCTGCAGCAGTTTTTTCTGAGCCTTTGCCATAATGCCTTTCATAAAAATACAGTTGCTGAATGTCACGGTACGGACCGGATCAAACCATCCAAACTGTGGATCTCGTGTCAGCAGATTCTGTAAAAAAGTCGTTCCGGAACGCCAATAACCGACGATATAAACCGGATCTTTCTTAATCTTCGTCCGCTTGATCGGCACGTAATAAACCAGCCACTCCAGAAAAGCCGGAATCGCAAGCACAGAAGAAACTACTGTGATCAGTCTCACCTGCCCCTTATTTTCCTCCGTGATCGGATTACTTCGTTTCAGTTTGATCCAGTTGTCCAGTCTGCATCCCAACAGATTATGCGACAGATTCAGTTTTTTTCCCATGTATTCTGCACTTCCTTTATCAATGTATAATTTTTATCCACAATAGGATCTGTTCTCATTTCATATATGTTCTGTATCTCTCACTTGCAGCGGTAAAAATGATTTAACATATGAAATATCAGCTAATCGTCAAAAGCGATAAATAACACGCATCCCTCAATATCTTCCATATAATGGAACTGGCTGAGTCCCGGACAGTATGACGCAATGCCATATTCTTCCACAAAATACTGCATGGCCTGTTCATACAGATCCACGCTTGCAAATTTCACCTGCACCATATCTTCTTTCTGTTCGTACGCCTGGCAGAAAATATCTCCGATCACATCCGGGTTCCATTCCGTGATATAGCGGTTTTCGTGTACATAATAATTGTCCGCGGTGTCCGTACATTCCGGAAGTGCAATCCGGCTGTCCGGTGTATGGGACTGCATAATATCCGCAGTCGTTGCCCCAAAATAGTTGTAATCCACATATTTGGAAACGGTTGTGGTTTTCTGATCCGACTGCCGGGAAAAATACTGTGAATTGCCCCAGGTCGTATCAATATAATAATAGGAACCATCCAGCTTTGCCAGATTCCACGCATGCGGCCCGTCCGTAACATTTCCGATCACTGTCGTGCAGGAAATTCCCAGTTTTTCCAGCAGATACTGTGTCGCATATGCATACCCCTGACAGATGGTTTCGTGATTTAAAAATACACTGATGATATTCTGGTTATCCTCGGAATCTTCCGCATAATCCACTTCGTCAATTAACTTTTTAAACACATACAGCGCCTTGTCGTAATCGCTTCCATCCTTTGGAGCATCCGCCAGCATACGATCCGCTTCTTCATCAATCTTTTTCTGCGTTTCTTTTTGCTCCTCTTTTGTCATGCTGTATTCCGGCGTGATCACAATGGCCGTGATCTCATCATCTCGGTTGTAGGTAATGTAAGAAAACTGCTCTAACCAGAACAGATTGCAGTAATCGTAACGAACCGCCAGATAGGCAAGTTCCATCTGACTGATATCTGTTGTGGCAATCTGCGCTTCTTTCTTCTGATGTACGATTGTGTACAAAATCTCATCATAGACAACCTTGGTCGCATCATCCAATGTGTTATACGCATATTTATCCTGCGAAATAGATTTCACTTCCAGCGGATGATTTCCAGTAACCATATTTTCCATCCGATCCGCCACATCACTGCTCGCTGTCCCACAGCCCATTAGTCCCAAGCACAGACAGCCGGCCAGAAAAAGTAGCAACCACTTGCCGACACGTTTTTTCTTTCTTTTTTTCACTCAAACTTCCCCGTTCTTTCTAACATAGATTTTCATTGCATTTTTTCATTTTCACTTTTATAATACAACTTATCGGTAGTTGCTTGTCAACTTTCAATAAAAGACGCAGTTTTTTGCATTGCAAATCGATTATGAGGTTCGCGCAGCGGTCTCATAATATTGTCATAGTCAGTTTTAAATAAATATCATACCACAATCATACATTTTTGTGAACAGGAGATTCTGCATGATTGCACTGAAAATAACCGAAATCGGTACATTTATCAACAAGCTTTTAAAGGATGGCATGTGTGACCATTTTCTGCTACAGGAAGCAGTGATCACTCAGGCTGCTACCTACAATATTGATGGCAGTTTCCACACGGATTATTACGAGCCAGAAGAACGGGAAGCCCTGCATTTGGATGGACTATCCTATCTTCCATTTTTCCTGTTGCGCCCGAATTGCCTGAAGCTGATGCAAGGCAAAAAGAAACCATTATTTTTTAAATTTGTATTTTTACTGTCACCGGAAAATCAGGCGAAAACACTTTCCCGTTCCGGGACAGCTTTTTCCACGGAGGATATCAGCGGCATGTATCTGCACTTCACTTATAAAAATGATGCGCTGATCTGCACCACAGGGATCTCCTACCGTCTGTTTTCTCTGGACAAATCACTGGAGCAGGAATGGGACCGCCTTGTTTCGGTCTTTCTGCGCCAAAACGGGATTATAGCAGAGCCGGTCGAATAATGGACCGGCTTTTGTATTTTAGAGTAATTCACGGAAAAACAGCACCGCCGTTCCGATGAAAATACACAGATCCGCAATGTTGTAAATAAACTTGCGCAGGAAAGGAATTGGAATCTGGAACTGAATATAATCCGTCACATATCCATGTAAAAAACGCTCCAGCAAATTGGCAAGACCTCCCCCAAGGATCAGAGCTAGTCCTGCTTTTAATGCTTTTTTACCTTTCAGCATCATCGCCAGCACAAAGGTCACTGTAATCAGGCTGACCACGCCAACGCCAATGCCTTTCACCAATGCCGGACGTTTTTCCAGTGTGTCATTTGCCATTCCTGCATTGTGATACTTGCGCAGTGTGATATGTCCTTTTCCAATTGATTTTCGCTCTGAATCCGTAAATTTCTTATTAATGTGATGGCGGATTACAAATTCCGCCAGGCAAATCACACCAATGAGCATTATATAAATCATATCGTCTCTACTCCTTTTTATTCTTGCCAAAAAGTTCCAGTTCTATACTTCGATACACTTCCCGGAATGGAAGTCCTGTCTTTCGCGCAATGGCAGCTACTGTCTCGTATTCCAGTGTCAGTGTTTCCCCGGATTCCCGCAGCATACGTTTCACAGATACTGCCCCGAGCGAACTTTTTTTATGTTCGATCTTTCGTGGTAATACGGTGCGTTCCATAAACTGACGGCGGATTCCGATGGTTGTGGTCTCCGCAAAAATAATCTGTTCCATTTTTTGCTGATCCTCCGGTCGGCACAATACCGTCAGCATGTAAGCCGGCCGATTTTTTTTCATGTAAATTGGCAAATAACATATATCCAGAGCACCATCCTTCATCAGACGCTCCATGGTGTAACCAAGTACCTCCCCGCTGCAGTCATCCAGATTGCATTCCAGCTTACATATCGTATCGCCCTGGCCTTTCTCACAGGCACTTTTCTGTTTTTCCACTTCTGCATCAAAAAGCATGACACGCAGTCTCGCTGCCGCTCCATTGGAAGCAATTCCATTTCCCACACCCTGTTTTATAATGTGATAGTTTTCCGGCAGATGATCCGTTGTCCGGCTTGCTGCAAGGATTGCCGCTCCGTCCGGTGTCACCCATGCGCCTTCCCGCTCCATCATCTGCAATGGAATTCCTGCATTCATCAATGTGTATAATGTTTCCGGAAGAGGCACCGGCATAATGCCCCGCTCCGTATAAATCTGCCCGAACCCCTCGTAAATTTCCGGACAGATCACTTCCTCAATCTGCAACTGATCCATACAGATTGCTGCTGTCATCATTGCCATAACACCATCAAAATCTTTCCCGGAGAATATCAGTTCACCGGCATCTTTTTTCTGTACAGCAACTTTTGCGTTCAGCCAGATTGCATAAGCTCTGGAGAACAGCTGCTCTGCGCCTGCAGGAAGTGAAAAATCTCCGATCCGATCCTGCAGATTTTTCAACATCGCCTGTTTGGCCTCATCGGAGCAGTGTACACTCAGTAGCAGTTTCACGGTTTCCTTTATTTTTGACTGTTCCGGAAGCAGCTGCAACAATGCTTCGGTCAGCATCTGCGCATTCAGACCTTCGTAACATTCCACATATATCTTTTGTCTCATTTTCATTGACCTCGGTTCTTTTTCTTTATCCACAGTATAAAATAAAATCACAAAAAAAACCATATTTTTCTGCGCTGGATACACAATAACCAACCAAAACACTATGATTACCTTTTGGTCATATAAAAAGTGCATAATTATTTTCAAAAAATTTTTAAATCATTGTGAACACTTATGTACATACTTTTGCTATTATAATGATTGTAAAAACCCCCAATACATTATAAGTTTTTTGCTACCCCCATAGTAAAAAATACCTTCTCCTTAAAAGGCAGCCGTTCGGATTTGGCTGCCTTTTTATTTGCACTTCTTCAGAGACATGCAGATATACAGAAAAAAAGGTGAATCATACTTGCATGAATAAACACTTTTTCCTGTATATCTATATGGCGAAAAAACACATCAAGAGGAAACATAGCGAATCCGAAATAAATAGGACGGAAGATATGCATTTTTTAACTTCCCCTCAATCTTAATAACGCATCATACACATTCAGCGTCCCATATCCATACACCGGATTCGGGTAATTTCGGTCCGCATCCCGCCCCGCTCCTCGGATCAGCAAATTTTTCAGATCCACAGTATTCAGATACATCATATTATTTTCCACAATTCCCCATTGAAAAATCTGTGCGCAGGCGCCCACCGTCAATGCTGCACTGACACTTGTTCCACTGCGTGCTTCATATCGGTCACGCAGCACCGGTCCCGTCACATTCACCCCCGGTGCGATGATATCCGGTTTTACCTGATCCAAACTTGAAAATCCCCGTCCGGAATCTGGATAAACACTTCCGCCCACAGAATTGTAAGCTCCGGTTGTGACCGCCACCCTTGACATCCCAGGCATTGTGATCGTTGTATCCGGACTGGAACGTAGAAAAAACACCTCGCCACTTAAAAATGCGGTCAATGGCAACCAGCAGAAAATGTCTCCACTCAGCACCAACTCCGGTTGTATTTCCACCGTCCAAATTCCAGCAAGTGGTGTCTCAAACCGCAGTGCGATCAGCTGCATGCTGTTTCTCGTTCCCACAATGGCATACTCCACCGTCAATTTCGTCTGTTCAAATAAAAATGTATATTCCTGCCGGTTTCCCGGGCGCACCACCATGTTTGGAAGCCGTTCTCCGGTAGGCGACAGCACGGAGATCCGATAGATTTCCGGCACCATCGTCCACACTTCCAGCCAAAATCCCCGGACTTCTTCTCCAACAGAAAGTTCCATGCTTTCTGTTTTTCCCACCGACAGACCTCTGCGCTGCTCATGGTGTCTCTGATTGGCCTCATTTCCGGCCGCCACCACCACAGCCCGCTGTCTCCGTCTTCCAAGTTCATCGCACAGGACAGACAATGGTTCTTCCCCTGCATGACTTCCGAGGCTTCCACCCATTCCGATACACAATACAAGTGGCAGCCGCTGCTCATAGGCAAACCGATTCAGCCAGGTCAATCCCATCATCAGATCATTTTCCTGGTAACATTCCACACCCTCCGGAATAAAATAATACTCCCGCAGATACTGCTTTGCCTGCTTGCATTTTACCACTGCAATATTTGCCAGAGGTGCCGCCCCGGAAAACTCTGCCCCGGCATCTGCACTGCCGCAGGCCACCCCCGCCAGAAACGTGCCATGTCCATTTTCGTCCCGCAAAGGCACAATTTCCTGCGGTTGTTGCGACTGCAGTGCAGCATTGATCTCATTCTCACCGTAAAAAGTCCCATATACCATACCATCTGGCGGTATTCCATCCTGCCTAGTCTGATCCCAGATGCCAAGAATTCTCGTACTCCCATCCTGATTTCGAAATGTCGGATGCTCATACGTAATCCCCGTATCAACAAACCCGATCAGAACACCCTGTCCCTGTAGATCAAGCACTGTCGGATTTTGCAGACGCAGAATCCCGCTGACTTCCAATGCAGTCATATCCATCGGTATCAGACAATGTGGAATCGTCAGATACGGATAATCCTGCAAATTCAGCTCCGGCGACTGCTGCCTGCTGTAATAGCCGATATCATACGTATCATCTACCTGTATGATGCATTCCGGATTTCCCAAAGGGTATCCCCCAATATAATCCAGAATCAGATCATAATACTCATTAGAATAGACCGCCTCTTTGCAAAGTTCCTCGTCCAAACTTCTGCTGCGCTCCTTTTGATTTGTTACTATCATCATATGTTTTTAATACAAGAAAGTGTGATTCAGATAGAACAATTTTCTCTACAAAAAAAGAACGTACCAAGGGAAAATTAGCTTTTTCCTGGTACGTTCTTTTCAAACTTGATTAACTTTTATTTAATTTTTATATCTTCAGTTCAATTCCTTCCTGACAGATCACACCACAACCCCCGACCCACACAGACGGCTTTTGTTCCTGTATCTTCACTTTCGTGTAGACCCTGGATGGACGGTTCATGTGCTCCCCCTGAAGGAAACAGTTAATCTGATTTTCCCTAACTCTACCTATCTGATACAGATAATACGTCAGGCCACCATTTGACGTTCCAGTGGCACATTCCTCCGGAATATCATACAACGGTGCATAATTACTGCAATATGCTGTGATCTCATTTTCTTCTGTATCACAACTTTCTGATTTTTTTGCTTTATTCCGCAGATTCAGACAGGACATATGTACCCCTACCACATCCAGTTCCTCTGAAATTCTGCAAACTTCTTCTTCATGCTGTACTGCCTTCATTAAAGCATCTCTGCTTCTGACACACACATGAATATCTCTCAAACCAGATTTCACGATACGGACTTTCATCTCTTTATCCAGTGCGTCCGTGTCAAGCTCATAAGCCTTACAGATCCGTTCTGTCATCTGCCGATCCAGAACCTGATCCATTTCCGGCTGATCCATCTCCATCCAGATGATTCCTTCTGAAACCTCTACCGACAGATGTGCTTCCCTTGCAACAAGTTCATACACACCATCCTCAATCACACCTTTCTGATTTAAATAAGAAAAAGATGCAATTGTTGCATGACCGCACAACGGAACTTCTGCTGCCGGGGTAAAATAGCGAATGGCAAAACTTCTGTCATTCAACCGAGTAATAAATGCGGTTTCAGAAAAATGAAGCTTAGACGCAATCTGCTGCATCTGAGTATCTGTCAGACTCTCACATTTCGCATCGGCAGATCCGTGCACAGGAAACATTTTTCCTGAATCACTCTCTTCGCTCAGATATACAACTCCTGCCGGATTTCCACCTTCCGGCTGATCTGAAAATCCATTGACTACGTTTACTTTCATGGTTTTTTGAAACTTCCCTTTCAGTTCTTTGTGCCTGAACTCTCTGCTTTCTTTTTTGCTCCCCTGTTGGCAAAGAATTCAGATATAATAGATGAGGCTATAATCACAGAACCTCCAACAACCAACTGCCAGTATAATGGATCCCCAAGCATAAGTACTGCCAGCAATGTAGCAAATACACTTTCAAAGGATAACAAAATACCACTCGTTGTCGTGGATACCCGCTTCATGCCGTATAAACACAAAAAATAAGGAATAATTGAACAGAAGACTGCCAGGAAGAAAAATGCTCCAAATGGAAGTGCGATAGTGCCAATTTTCCTGAAGTCTCCGCTGATCAGTGTTGCAACCCAGGCAAGCACTGCCACAGTTCCCATCTGTGTAAGATTTAACAGCCAACCATCATACTGTTTGCTGAATTTCGACGAGTATACAATGTGTACAGCATAGGAAAGTGCGCATCCTGCACTGAGCAGATCACCTTTATTAAAGGAATCCAGCCCATTTGCCAGAAGGAGACATATTCCAACCATACAGATTACAGATGCAAGTACATCGCTGCCTGTCGGTTTCTTTCTTCTTATAATAAGATACACGAT
>CAKRKO010000079.1 GCA_934358495.1 uncultured Eubacterium sp.
AGTGGTCACAGAAAATTTTTCAGGTTCTTGTTGGAGTTCGTTTCTGCTTGTTCCAACTTACCCTAAACAAGAATTATGTAGTGTAACGGATGATTCTGGCTGGATTTCCTACAACGACAGCATTATCTGGAACATCCTTGGTTACAACAGATCCGGCGCCAACTACCACATTATTTCCAATCGTCACGCCCGGAAGTACCACACAGTTTCCACCGAACCACACATTGTTCCCGATGTTGATTGGTTTCCCATACACATAATTATCCACTCGAGTCTTGGAATCCATCGGATGACTGACAGTGTAAAGACAAGTCTGCGGTCCCATCAGGCAGTTATCTCCAATGGTGATCGGAGCTGCATCCAGCATAACACATTGGAAATTTGCAAAAAAGTTTTTACCTACATGGATATGAAAACCAAAATCACAGTGGAATGGAGGTTTGATAAAGATATCATCATCACAGTCTCCAAACAGTTCTTTCAGAAGAGAGAGACGAAGATTGGTTTCATCCTCTGTTGTTGCATTGAAGCGGTCAGCAAGTCTGCGGGCATGTTTTTTCAATTCACCGATTTTTTCATCGCTGTTCCAGAATACTTCGCATGCTTCCATTTTTTCAAATTCTGTGCGTGTATCTTTTTCCATAGCAAAACTCCTCATATAATAAGCTTTTATGTGTGATCCGTCTGTTAATTTTTTTTTCTGCGCTGAAAGGCCTCCAATGGAATCTGAGCTAAGATGACTGCGATAAAAATCAGAACACAGCCAAATAATTCACGACTACTCATTGTCTCATGCAGGATTACCCATCCACCGAGTACGGAAAATACGGATTCCAGGCTCATCAGCAGGGATGCAACGGTCGGATTTAATCCTTTCTGTCCGACAACTTGCAGTGTATAACCGGCTCCGGAAGAGAGGATTCCGGCATAAAGCAGGGAAATCAGTGCTGTCGGTGCGGCAAATGTTGCCAGCATGGAGGGAATATTGGCAAAGGAATGCTGCATATCAACGAAAAATGCAGGAATCAGTGAGACAATACCGGCCACCAGAAACTGTACACAGGATAATTTAATACCATCCACCAATGGTGAAAAATGATCGACACATAAAATATGTAGGGAAAATCCAAGTGCACACAGAAGCAGGAGCAGGTCAGGCAGCTGCAGGGAAAAAGATTCCTTCATACACAGCAGATAGAGTCCGATCAGTGTAAGAACAATGCCGACCCAGATGTTCCAACCACATTTTTTTCCGAAAAATAATCCAATGATTGGTACAATCAAAATATAACAGGTAGTTAAAAAACCAGCTTTTCCGGCAGTAGAACCATAAAAAAGTGCCAATTGCTGTAAAGTACTGGCAAATCCCAGGATAATGCCACAGGAAATACCACCGAGCAGTAATGCTTTTTTCTGTTCCGGAGAAGCAATTTCACCGGAAGAATTGTTTTTTCTATTTGCAAGTAAAAGAACCGGACATAACACAGCGGCACCCAGTAAAAAACGGATGCCGTTGAATGTATATGGTCCGTATTTGCCTCCTTCGCTCTGTGCGACAAATGCGATTCCCCAGATAAAAGCCGCCAGAACAAGCAGAAACGAGTTACGTCTTTGCAATGCTTTTGCTTTCATAATAGTATCCTTTCATCTTTTGATGTTATTCACATACATGTTCCAGACCCTGAGCCATGATGGTTGCCACATGATCATCAGCGAGCGAGTAGTAGATGGTTTTACCGTCTCGTCGAAATTTGACCAGTGCGGACTGCTTTAAAATCCGAAGTTGATGTGAAATAGCACTCTGTGTCATGGACAGTGCATCAGCAATGTCTTGAACACATAATTCCTGTTTGGAAAGAACTGATAAAATACGTATTCTGGTCGGGTCTCCAAATACTTTGAATAAATCAGCGAGCTGATATAAAGTTTCATCATAAGTGGAATCGTCCATATTTGCTATCCCCATTGTATTGTATCCTCCAAATCGAAATTATTTTTATACAAAAAATTTGTACAGAAAGGAAACGTGCTGATATCAAAGTCCGATCGTGCGATATCAGCACAGTTTCCTACATAACACTTTTATTCTAACGTAAAATGAAAGGTAAGTCAAATTTTAGTTAAATTGTTATTTTATCTTTATATATAGTGCACGGATGGAGTTTAATACACAAATCATTGCCACGCCTGTGTCTGCAAAAACAGCCATCCACATATTTGCATGTCCAGTCAAGCCAAGGATCATAACCGCAATCTTGATCACCAACGCAAATATAACGTTCTGGATGGCAATCCGGTTAGTTGCCCTGGAGATTGAGATGGACTGTGGAATGGCCTCTGTGGAAGAGGTCATAAACACGACGTCAGCAGCTTCGATGGCTGCGTCAGCACCGCTTCCCATAGCTGCACCAACATCAGCACCGGCCAGTACCGGAGCATCGTTGATACCGTCACCGACAAACATAACAGAACCGTATTTGCTGCGGATTTTTCCAAGTTCTTCTAATTTACCTTCCGGCAATAATTTTGAATGTACTTCATCAATTCCTGTAGCTGCTGCGACAGCGTCAGCACCGGACTTGGCGTCACCGGTAAGCATAACGGAATGCAAACCGAGTTTCTTTAACTGGCCGATAGCAGAAACTGCATCGGATTTGATGGTATCGGAAATAACCATGTAACCGGAAAATTCACCATTGACAGCCATAAATACTTCTGCACCGTAAGAAGCAGTGGAAAGATCCGGCATTGTAATCTGATATTTGTCCATTAATTTATGATTACCACATAAAACAGTGCCATGGCTAGTCTCAGCAACAATTCCGTGTCCTGCGATCTCGGAAAGTTTTGCAGGTTCTTCGATGCTGAGTCCTTTTCCTTTGGCTGCGGTTACAATGCTGACAGCGATTGGATGGGTGGAATGATGTTCGCATCCGGCGCAGAGTGCCAGCAGTTCGTCTTCGGAGAGAGAACCTGTGGAAACGGTCTGCTGTAATTTGAAGTTACCTTCTGTGATGGTTCCTGTCTTATCCATAACAACGGCGCCAAGTTTGCTTAAGGATTCCATGGAAAGGCCACCTTTGAACAGGATACCTTTTTTGGAACCGGCACCGATACCGGAGAAGAATGCCAGCGGTACACTTAATACAAGGGCACATGGGCAGCTCATTACAAGGAAAGAAATTGCGGTGTAAATCCAGTAATTCCAGTTTCCGCTTACGATAGAAGGAATTATTGCAATGATAACAGCGGCAAGTACGACACACGGAGTGTATACTTTTGCAAATCTTGTGATGAAACGGTCAAGTTTTGGTTTGCTTGCGGCCGCATTTTCCATAGATTCGAGAATACGGGAAACCATAGACTCGGATAATGGTTTTTCTACACGCATTTTTAACTGACCGGAAGTATTAACACAGCCGGATGTAATTTCGTTACCGGCAGATACACCAACCGGAACCGGTTCACCGGTAATTGGCGAAGTATCCAGACGGCTTTCACCTTCGATAATCACACCATCTAACGGGATTCTGTCACCCGGGCGGATTAGCAAGATATCACCGATCTTTGCATCTTCAGCCGGAATTACGTTAGTGTTGTCACCTAATACAAGATTTACAACCTCCGGACGCATATCAACGGCATCCATGATCTGACCACGGCTGCGTTCAACGGCTTTATCCTCGAAAAATTCGCCGATACGGTAGAAGAGCATAACGCCGACTGCCTCCGGAAAATCGCGGATCGCAAAAGCAGCAAGGGTTGCAATGCCCATCAGGAAGTTTTCATCAAATACCTGTCCGTGGGAGATGTTTTTCGCAGCTTTTACCAGAATTTCTCCACCGAGAATGATGTATGCAATAGCAAAAATAATAAAAGAAGCAAGTGTATGATCGATGGTGTGATGAAAGATAACACCGATGACAAAAAGAATCGCACCTGAAATAATGCAGGCAAGTTCTTTTTTATCATCACCATCCTCTTCGTTGGAAAGACCTTCGGCAGAAGTCTGTTTTTGTGCTTTTTCTAATTCATCACGGGCCACAACTTTTACTTCTGATTCGATGGAAGCACAGATTTTCTGAACTTCCGGTAAATATTTGTCCGGATCAGCAGCGGAGAGGCGTAATTGTTTTGTGGTATAGGTAATTGTAGCAGCAGTGACGCCAGGGATATCGTTGATTTTATCCTCCATTTTTGCCGCACAGTGTGCACAGCCAAGGTTTTGTAAAATGTAAATTTTACTGTTTCCACTGTGGACACGTTCTAAATGAGGTATCTCTACATGATGGTGATGTTCATGGCAGTCGTTATCGTCACAGCAATCATCATCGTCGTCATTATCACAGCATCCACAATCGCAATGATCGTCGTGGTCATGGTGGTGATGATGCTCGTGCTCTTCATCATCGTGATGGTGATGATGTTCATGATCGTCGTGATCATCGCAGCAACCACAACTACAATGATCCTCCGCATGCAAGTGTTCGAATTCTTCTTCGTTATTTAATTTATGCATATGGGAAACCTCCTGTTTGAAATTCTATATATGATTAAGTATTCATATGAATATTAAATCATATGAGTGTGTACTTGTCAATAGTATATTTAATTCATACAAAGAAAAAATTGAAACTAAATGAATTGTGTAGTAATATATGGAAATATAAACACAATTAAACAGAATTTTTAGTCTGTTGACAATTATCGACACGATATGTGATTTCCAGTGTTTATAATGCATATGTTCGCAAAATACGAATCATTAGGAGGTAAATATGGAAAAGCTGAATGTCGGAATTGCAGATGATAATGAACTTATGGTTCATCTGTTGTCAGATATTGTGGCAAGAGATGACGAATTACAGGTGGTAGGAACTGCACGTAATGGTGAAGAAGCGTATGAAATGATCAGAACAAAGGAGCCAGATGTCGTTTTGTTGGATATTGTAATGCCAAAATTAGACGGCCTCGGGGTAATCGACAAAGTAAAGAAGGATAAAACTCTGAAAAAGTCGCCTACTTTTATTATGGTCAGCGCAATTGGACAGGAACGTGTAACCGAAGATGCATTCAAGCTTGGTGCGGACTATTACATAATGAAACCTTTCGACAAAGATGTTGTCGTAAACCGTATAAAAATGGTCCGCCGTCAGGAGACAAGAAAGACATTTCACATGCGTCGGACAAGTTCACAGGAAAACTATGAAACAGAGGTACGCCGGTCTCTGGAAAATCGTGTCACAGATATGATCCATGAAATCGGAGTGCCTGCACACATCAAAGGATACCAGTATCTGAGAGATGCGATCATCATGTCAGTTAATGACATCGAAATGCTCAATTCCATCACAAAGATCCTGTATCCAACAATCGCCAAAAAATATCAGACCACAGCCAGCAGGGTAGAGCGTGCCATTCGGCATGCGATTGAAGTCGCATGGAGCCGTGGAAAGATGGAGACGATCGACCAATTGTTTGGTTATACCATCCACAATGGAAAAGGGAAACCGACAAATTCTGAATTTATTGCACTGATCGCAGACAAGATCCGTCTGGAGAACTGACAGTGTAAAGAAGATGAACGAAAACCTGAGAAAATCAGTTGGTGAGAGTCACTAAATGTGCTATAATATTTTACAAATATACAACCTACAATGAGGATTGGGGGAACAGGATGAAAAAAATATTATTTGCATCATCAGAAGCAGTACCGTTTATTAAAACCGGCGGTCTGGCTGATGTAGTGGGCTCATTGCCAAAATATTTTCCGAAGAAAGAATATGACGTGCGTGTTGTAGTTCCAAAGTACATGTGCATGGATAAAAAATACGCAGAAAAAATGAAACTGGTAACAGAATGTCAGGTACAGTTAAACTGGCGGACGCAGTATGCCGGCGTCTATGAATTGAAAGAAGACGGTGTTATATTTTATTTTATTGATAATGAGTATTACTTTGCCGGCCCGGCACCGTATGGTCAGATTTATCAGGATGCCGAGAAATTTGGATATTTTTCTAAAGCAGTGCTGACAATTTTGCCGGAAATTGGTTTTCAGCCGGATATCATTCACTGCCATGACTGGCAGACCGGTCTGATTCCGGTATTTCTGGAAGCACAGTTCCGTCAGAATGATTTTTACCGCTATATTCGTACGGTATACACAATTCACAATATGAAGTTTCAGGGACGCTGGTATGTGGATGCAATCCGAGATGTGACCGGACTTGACAGCTCCTATTTTACGATGGATAAGTTGGAAAGCTATGGAAATGCAAACCTGTTAAAGGGAGGCATTGTGTACGCAGATCATATCACAACTGTCAGTGAGACTTACGCCAGGGAAATTCAGTCCACCGAAGGCGGCGAAGGCCTGGATGGTCTGATGCGTGCAAAATCATTTGCGCTGACCGGAATCGTGAATGGTCTCGACTATAAGGTGTTTGATCCAAAGAAAGATCCTGCCATTGCCAGAAAATTTACCGGGGATGTTCCTACTTATAAAAAAGCAAACAAATTAGCACTTCAGAAGGAGACAGGTCTGGAAGAGAATCCGGACAAATTCCTGATCGGTATGGTATCCCGTCTGACAGATCAGAAAGGGTTTGATCTGGTAGATTACATGATGGATGAGATTCTTGGCGACGAGCGGATCCAGATCGTGGTACTCGGAACCGGAGAGCAGCGTTACGAAGATATGTTCCGCTTCTTCGCTCAGAAATATCCGGGTCGTGTATCTGCAAATATATGCTATTCAGAAGGGTTTGCACACCGTATTTATGCAGGATGTGATGCATTTCTGATGCCGTCATTGTTTGAACCATGTGGTTTAAGCCAGTTAATGAGCATGCGTTACGGAACTGTTCCAATGGTACGTGAGACCGGAGGACTGAAAGATACGGTAGAAGCTTACAACGAGTTTGAACACACCGGAACTGGTTTTAGTTTCCATAATTATAATGCGCATGAAATGCTCTACATGATCCGCTATGCCTGCAAAATCTATTTTGGTTATCAGTCAGAGTGGCTGGATATTGTAAAACGTGGCATGGCAATGGACTACTCCTGGGCAGCTTCCGCAAAAAAATATGCAGAGCTTTATGAAGGGCTGTTTGCCCGCAGTGAAAAACTGCGTGCGCAGGATCGGGCATGGAAAAAGGAGTCTGAGGAGCGTGAGCAGAAGCGTCTGGAAGCAGAACTTCGGGTAAAGCTAATGCTTGAGGCAGAACAGGCAGCCAAAGAAGCAGAAATTCAGAAAGCAGAATCCCTGAAAATGGAAAAACAATCTGCAAAAACAACCGTTGCAAAGAAAAAAACGGCGACGAAAAAGTCAACAGGTACCACAAAAGCAACGAAAAAATAGTGCGTATACAATTTATTATATGAGTTTAAGTAGAACGCATGTGAGACTTGGTGCGTGATTCTTGGCAGCATAAGCTGACATATTCATCTCAGAATCACTGCATATCTATACAAGGAGTATCTCCTGATTCAAAGCAGATGAAAGGATACGAATTGCTGATGCATGTGCAAAAGATAATCGACAACATACTGTGAATCAGGAGATTTTTATATGGATTAAACTTAAAATGAATTACATAGTGATTTCATTTGACTTGCGGGAATAGTAATAAGCATGTATAGACAGGATTTCGTCATCCTGCAGCTGTGTGTCATTGACTTCCTGAACCATTTCGGAAAGTTCCGGATAGTTGTCACAGTCCAGTGTCGGAACAAGGATGACTTCGTGAATGCTGCTTGGAAGAATATAGAAATCCGTTTGGGCTTCCTCGGCCAGATTTTTCAGTAGATTTTTATAAAGGATGCAGGCAGCTCCAAAGAGGTTAGTTTCATTGGTCAGTACAAACATGGGATATGGCTCCGTCGGATAGATTCCATCCAGAGAAATGTGTTTTCGCTCAGTCAGTGTCTGTAACACATCATTCATATCGTACAACCGCTCCGGCAAAATATGCTGTGTATTTTTTTTGGCAATTTGAAACAGTTCCGAAGTCTGAATGCCCCAGTTCTGCAGGTGGGAGTGATGGATCAGAATCGTCGCGTTTCCCTGTGTGATATCCATAGAAATCAGGCAGTAGAAGACAATGGCCAGATCCAGAAAACGTACGTGCGGGACTTTCTTTAGTAGCGTATAATTGCGGTCATAGTGAATCAGTTTCATAGCAATCTTGTCCCGTATATTTTCAAAATCAGTGAAAAAGGCAGGATCGATATTTTCTGATGGTTTGTGTGTCTTGTAATCCTGCAGAAGCGATTGATATACATCCTGAAAAGGAACCCCATGCTGATAGGACTCATAATAATAATCCAGATAGAGCGTAGGTGAAATATTACAGTCTTTTTCCATAATGGACAATCCGTCAAGCAAAATGCCGTTGTTTTTGGTAACCTTCTGAATGGAAATTCGTTTTGGATCAGGAATGTCGTGTTCCAGACGTTCCATAATGACTGTTTGAAATGTTGAATATTGCATTAAAAATGTAAAAAAGATAAGACGAATATAATAGTTTTTACCTGCATAACATAACACAGTCTGAACAGAAAGGCAAGAGGAAAAATCTTTTTTTGAAAATATCAAAAAAGACTTGCAACAATGCCAAAAATCTAGTACAATATTTTGTGCATGCTTCGATGGCTCAGTTGGTAGAGCAACGCATTCGTAATGCGTGGGTCGAGGGTTCGAGTCCCTTTCGAAGCTTGAATATTTAGAGAGCCCCGGTTTATTGCCGGGGCTTTCTTGTTTGCAGAAAAATGCTGGTTATATCTTGCGAGTCACACTTTTTTTCTATATACTGAAAAATAAATAGTGGTTATAAATGGAGGAAGCAAAAAATGGCAATAAAAATTAATGGAATTAATCACTGTGCGATCAGTGTGGCTGATATTGAGGAGACAATAAAGTGGTATTCTGACGTGTTTGGATTTACGGTAGTCAATCGTTCAGAGATTCCGGGAGCAGGCATTAAAGTAGCGCATTTACAGGGGGTTGGATTTTTATTAGAAGTTTTTGAAGCACCGGGAGCAAATCCATTACCGGAAGACCGCAGAGTGCCTAACCGTGATCTAATGACACATGGAAATAAACATATGTCCTTTGGTGTTCCGGACGGAAGAAAGGCAAAAGAAGAGCTGGAAGCAATGGGCGTTGAGATTGCAATGGTGGCAGAAGTAGACGATACTTACGGCGTATTTATCCGGGATAATACAGGAAATCTGATCGAGATTTTTGAGGAATCTGGAGATGTCGTATTTAATCAGCATAAAAGTCAGAACTAATACATAAAAAAATCTTGAGTCAGTTATCTGCTCATTCATGTATTGGAAGGATATGGTAGAAAGGGATTATCATATATGGGATTAAAAATAAGAAGGATGATCGACCGGTCCAGTGAATTTCTGGAACTGATTGTTAATATTATCATTATAATAGCTGTCGTAGTAGCAATTATTTCTTTGTGGCAACCGTTTTTGGAGTTTATACACAACCGGGAGACTACACATGCATTTTTGAAATTCCTAGGTTATGTACTAAACGTATTGATTGGTATAGAGTTTTTTAAGATGCTCTGTAAGCCGGATGTGGACACGATTCTGGAAGTTGTTATGTTCGTTATTGTTCGACATATGGTGGTGCTGGATACAAGTGCTGTAGAAAATCTGTTGACGATTATAAGTATGGCAATTATATTTGCAATCAAGAAATTCCTGAAGGAGTCAAAAGCAGAAGAAAAATTCGGAAATGGAATCAAGGATAAACTGAGTATTATCGGGCAGAAAAAAGAAGAGTAAAAGAAGTGACATAACAGTAATTAACAGGAAAAAATAAAACGCTGCATCCGGAAAACTATCTGGATGCAGCGTTTTAACGTTTGTCTACAGAGCAGGTATTATAATTACATTTTTTTCAGATACCATTTCTCCAGCCATACAATCAGCTGATACAACCCCATGGCGATCAAACAGAGTATCACAATTCCAAGAATCACCCAGTCAAGTTTCATGATCTGACTGCCATAGATAATCATATATCCCAGTCCCCGGCGGGAAGAAATAAATTCACCGATGACAACACCGACCAGACAAAGTCCGATATCCACCTTCATAATGGAAAACAGATTTGGAATGTTGGACGGAAATACAACCTTTGTTAAAACCGCTTGCCGTTTTCCACCCAGTGTTTCAATCAGTTTCATCTGATTTGGATCGACAGATAAAAATCCCTGATAGAGACTTAAAATCGAACCAAAAATTGCCACAGACATTCCAGTGACGATGATGGTTTTATAATTGCCGCCCAACCATACGATCAGCAGCGGAGCGAGGGCAGATTTTGGCAGACTGTTCAGCACAACCATATACGGTTCCGACACGTCGGAAACGGATTTTTTCGCCCAGAGCAAAACCGCGATCAGAATGGTAAAAAGAATGACCAGCACAAAACTGATCATGGTTTCCAACAGTGTGATGCTGACATGCTGCCAGATAGTTCCTTCCATTAACATTTGAACAAAACAGGCGACAAGTCGTTTCGGGGAACTGAAAATAAAGTCATTAATCCAGGATAAATCGGCTGCCAGTTCCCAGAGGACGAGAAACAGTACAAAAATAAAGATGCGTAAAAAGTGTATTTTTCGTTTGTGTTGCTGTTGTTGATACAGGAAGGCTTCCTGCGGGGTTTCAGGACGTTTCATGGTGCAGCTCCTTCCAGATAAGATTGAAATAAGTTTTAAAATCATCATAATCCCGGCGTCCCATCGGTGTAAGATCCGTTGGAAATGAGACAGATACGATCCGCTGGATGCGTCCGGGACGAGCCGTAAGTATGATGACGCGGTCTGCCAGACTGACGGCTTCTGCCAGATCATGCGTGACTAGGATTGCGGTCTTTTTCTCTTTGCGGATAATGGAACCGATATCGTTGCTGACCGACAGGCGTGTCTGATAATCCAGTGCGGAAAACGGTTCATCTAAGAGAAGTAATTCCGGTTTTAATACAAGGGTGCGAACAAGAGCGACACGTTGGCGCATGCCTCCGGAAAGCTGACTTGGTTTAGAATAAGAGAATTTCTCCAAGCCATATTGTTTCAAAAGCTGTTTTGCATAAGCGCAGTTTTCTTCAGTTACTTCATGACGGATTTCCAGACCAAGCAGAACATTTTTCCAGATACTGCGCCATTCCAGCAGATAATCCTGCTGTAGCATATATCCGATGTGACGCCGACTGTCCGCGGTCAAAGGAGTACCGTTTAAAAGCAGTGTGCCGGATTCCGGTGTAAGCATGCCTGCCAGCAGATTTAAAAGTGTGGATTTACCACATCCACTGGGACCGACGATGGCAACAAAATCACCGGAATTGACGGTAAACGTAATATCAGATAAAGCAGGGGTTTCCCCCTGCATCGTATGATATGCATAAGAAAGATGTTGAATTTCAAACAACGAATGCATGAGAAGCCTCCTTCAAACTGTAATGGGTATAGTATAGAGTATGTAAAAATAACGTTGGTTGCTATTGTAAAACCGATGGGAATCGTATAAAATAAATAAGTTATGAAGCAGAATTACCAAAAAGAACTGGAAAAGAAAATTCAAAAATTACAGATGGAGCAAAAAGTTCCGACGCTGTTATTACATGCCTGTTGTGCACCGTGCAGCAGTTATGTACTGGAATATCTGGCAGAATATTTTCACATCACAGTGTTTTTCTACAATCCGAACATCACAGATGCAGCAGAATATTACAAACGTGTGGAAGAGGAAAAACGCCTGATTCAGGAACTTCCGGTGAAATATCCAGTGTCGTTTATTGAAGGTACCTATGAACCTGAGCGGTTTGTGGCAAAGGTAAAAGGACTGGAGCATGTTCCGGAGGGTGGAGCGCGCTGTGAGAAATGTTTTGCACTGCGTCTGGCAGAGACTGCAAAGCTGGCACAGGAAGAGACATTTGATTATTTTACTACTTCACTGACCATCAGTCCGCTGAAAAATGCAGCACTGCTCAATGAGGTGGGAGAAGCAATGGCAGCAGAATACTGTCATGAGGACACGGCTTTTTTGAATTCTGACTTTAAGAAGAAAAACGGATACAAGCGATCCGTAGAATTGTCGGAAATCTATGGCCTGTACCGGCAGGATTATTGCGGCTGTGTCTATTCAAAGTTGCAGCGGGAACAGGAAAAGAGAGCAAAAGTACAGGAAGAAACTTGACAGAGATAAACTGTGCGCAGGATAAGAGAAATGAAGGAGGATAACGACATGGCACAATTATGGGGAGGACGTTTCACAAAGGAGACGGACAAACTGGTTTATAATTTTAACGCATCTATTTCTTTTGATCAGAAATTTTACAAACAGGATATTCAGGGCAGCATTGCACATGTATGTATGCTTGGAAAACAGGGCATTCTGACAAAGCAGGAGATGCAGGATATCGTAAAAACACTGGATGAGATCTGCAAAGATGTAGAATCCGGTAAACTGAAAATTACAGATGAATATGAGGATATCCACAGCTTTGTGGAGGCAAATCTGATTGACCGTCTGGGCGATACCGGTAAAAAACTTCATACCGGACGAAGCAGAAATGA
>CAKRKO010000080.1 GCA_934358495.1 uncultured Eubacterium sp.
ATGAGTTTTTTCTATACTTCAAAATACTTGAAAGTATAGTGTTTATGCGGATAATCGAAAATTAGATATAAAATTTTTTATAAATAATAGAATGGAAATACGTTCATTAAAGTCAGCTGTATCTGCGCATGCAATTATCGTATTCGCAGATACAGCTTTTTGATTGGACGGTATTTGATCGAGTCTGATACAATAAATGACATAAAGGATATCGGTATTCATTTAGTTCAGTAACTTGCAAGTACTGAACTGACAAACGAAAGGAGAAAAAATGACAGCATTAGGCATTATAGGTATTATAGCTGCATTCATTATTGTAACAGTATTTACATACAAAGGAATGAATTTGGCGTACGTAGTATTACTGGCATGTCTGGTAGTATTAGTAACAAATGGGTTGCCAATTTTGGAGACATTTCAGGATCCAATCTTAACGGGGGTTGCATCTCAGATACCTGCATTATTACCGTTATATTTATTTGGAGGAATTCTTGGTAAGTTATTTCTTGATTCCGGTGCATCTCAAAAGATGTCAAAAGTTTTATTGGACTATTTGTGCAAAGGAAAAAATGATGTTCAGCGTAGGGTAATTGGTTTCTGTATCGTTTTTATTATTGGTACACTGTTTACATATGTGGGAATTGATCCATATGCAACGCTTTTCATTATGATTGGTATTGGAACGGGTGTCTGTTTTGAGGCAGATATTCCGAGACGGTATTTACCGGTTATGTTAATTTTCGGAACAACATTGGGAAGTGCGATTCCGGGTTCATCATCAGCAGTAAATGTTATCTGTATGAATTTCCTAGAAGGAACCAGTGCTTTATCAGCAGCAATCCCGGGAATTATTTATTGTGTGATTTTGGTTGGAGCGACATTTTTCTATATTCGCAAACAGATTCGAAAAGATTCAGAAAATGGAATGCACTTTGAATATGGCCCGTTAAAACCACCAGTGGAAATTCCGGAAGAAAATTATCCACCGTTTTTACTTACACTTATTCCGCTAATTGCAACTCCGATTTTCGCAAATACGATTTGCGCGGGATATGCATGGGCTGCAATGGCCTTGGGCTGCGTAGTGGCAATCATCTGTTTTGGAAAATATATTCCAAAGAAAAATGGAAAAAGCAGAATTGCAACAGTTGTTGACAGCTTAAATGATGGTGTAACTTTAGCTGGTGTTCCGGCCGTTATTTTACTGAATTTTGCGTTGGGTTATGCAATTCAGGCAGCACCTTCTTTCACAGTAATACAGAATGCGCTTCTGACAATAAAAGGAGCACCGTTAATTATTTTGGCAGTTATCGGAATTGTTTTCCTGGGATTATCAGCATCAATGTCTGGTCTGATCTTATCATTAGGTGTAGCCGCTTCTGTATTGATTCCGCAGTTAGGTTTAAATCCGGATGCGGTATACAGAGTATTATTATCTACAAATACAGTACTTGATACACTTCCATTTAATGCTGCTGTAGTAACAATGTTTATGATTACCGGTATTAAATACAAAGAAGGTTATCCGCTTGTTTTCCGCACAACGGTTGTATATACATGTATTGGTACATTTGTCGTAGCAATTTTACTTACATTAGTGCCAGGACTGGCTTAAAACATTAGAATTATCTGTTAATAAAGAGGAGTATATTAGAAATGCAGAATACAAATAGTGATTTTAAAACATTATATCCAGGTGTTTATGAAAAAGAAGAGCGCGAAGCTTTAAAAAAATATTTTGAAAACGCAGAGAGAATCAATAATAGAGCAGAATTAGATTTAGATAAATTGGTTCAGGGAACTCTTCCGGAAGACACACCGGGAATCGGCCCGGTAGTTCCTGTTACAGAAGCAATTGTGAGATATTGCAACGGAAAATATGAGCAGGAAAATCCGCTGTATTATGATAAAGAATATGCGCAGGCACATGGATATAAAGATATTTTGGCATATTTTTGCTTTGGAGCCCATGATGATAGCTATACGATTCCATATCCACCAGAGGTAAGGGACAAGCTACTTGTTTCACAGATTTCACATAGTATTTCAAATCTGGCACCTGTTTATCCTGGGGACACACTTTATATGGTATTAGATCATGTTGATGTTGTGGAGGGAACACCTGCAGAGGGCAGTACTTATAGAACTTTTCACAGCAGCATAAAAGGATCTGTATATAATCAGGATAAAGTAAAGGTAAATGAGGTAGAGTTTAATACGACAGAAAGTATTGAGATTTATAAAGATAAAAGTATGTCTACCGGAACAAGTTTTGCAGATGTATGGGTAGCACCGGATTGGCTTTCCAGACCGGCACATCAGTATACCGATGCAGATTATGAAGAAATTAAGAAAATCTGGCGGGAAGAATATTTACGTGGTGATGAAAAATTATATTGGGAAGATGTAAATGTGGGTGACAGACCGGCAAGAACAGCAGATGGTCCGATTGTAGAATCAGTACTTCCGACAGCACCTTACGGACAGGGAGCAGGAGGAAGCCGTACTCTGAAAAAAGAAGTTTTGGATGAGGAAATTTTCAAAACTATGATTCGCACAAAAGAAGGTATTTATGTGTTACCAAATAAAGCAGATTATGTGCCGAGACTTCCGGAAGGATTAGAGGTTATTATGGCCATTGATGATGGACGAAGATCCGGGGAAGAGGAAGAAGAAGGCGCAGTTGATACCAGAGATATCCATTCATCAGGTGATGAGCAGAGAGCACCACTTATCAACTTCTTTAACAGAGATACCGCTATCCATCACATAAATAACTGGATGGGAGATTATGGAACAATCCGTAATATCAAATGGAGCATTATGTCACCGGAGACACATGCTGCGTATGGATTTATTGTTCCAAACAGCCCATTTTATCATCATTATGTAAATCAGGTTCCGGGTATGGAGGATCGCATTATGGATTCCCATGGACTTACAACAGATATGGCTATTGTAAGCTCCTATGTTCAGAAAAAATATATTGAGAATAACCGTCATATGGTAAGACTCATATGGTGGATTGAGGATATGGAAGGACATATTTATGCGGATGGAAGTGCCGATGTTGAACTCCCATCCAAACAGGAATCTTTATAATAGATTTTGGAATTATGATTGATTGGTGTAAGCGTACATATATTTTAAAAGCAAATGTAATGCTTCATTTTCGGATTCAATATTATAAAAAATACCTTTTTCGTAATAATGGGAATCTGCAACTTCAAGAACACGGATGTGCGGGTCAACATAGTACAAGTTAGATTGATTTGTAATCGCAATCCCCATTTTCGCAATAATGTGCATTGGAAGGGACAATGGATGACCGGCATATTGAAGATGAAGCTCGTTTATATCAATATCAATATTTAAGTTTTGCAATAAACTTTGTACAGGATTTAAGGAGGCGGGCTTTTCGATATCTGGAAGGTAAAGTGGATATTTACGAAGTAAATATTTGGTTTCTTCAGAAGAAATGATATCGGGAAGCTCAGGCTCTAATGATTTTTCAATGGCTATGTAGGTTTTTTCATGTTCCAGCATAAGAAATTGTATGTGTTCATTATAACTTTGTGGCATTTTCAGGCAGTTGATCAGATCATATTTTCCGGTTAAAAGACCATTCCAGATAGCATGGTGGCTGTTTCGATCAAAACGAATTTCAAAATCAGGATGATCCTGACGGAGTGCATTGATGGAAAGAAGCAGCTGCGGACTGATCAGTTGTTCGTCCATAATAGCAATCGTTAAATGGTGGTCAGAAGTACAATATTTATGGTGGATTTCACTGATCAGAGAATGAAGTTGATCTGTAACAGGAAGAATACCATAATAAAAATCTCGACCTTCCGGTGTTAAAATTACTTTATTTTTTTCACGAATAAACAAAGGGAAACCAAGTTCCGATTCGAGATTGATAATTTGCCTCGAAAGGGTGGGCTGCGTAATATAAAAATAATTAGCAACATTCGTATAATTAAGTTCTTCTGCAAGTTTGATAAAATAGCCAAGCTGTTGAGTTGTCATCTGAGTAACTCCTTTGTACAAATAAATTTAAAGTTATTATAGCAAAATATCTTATGTTTTTATAGTGAAAAATAAACAGAGCAGAAATTAAGAGGAAATAAAAAATGAAAGCTGTAAAATATCATGGACCGGGAAATTTGGAATATGTAGATATTCCGATCCCGGAAGTGACAGAAGGAACTGTCTTAGTAAAAATCGTATATTGTGGAATGTGTGGCACAGATATTCATGCTTATAAAATGCCGGGAATTTTTGACTGGGAGTTAGTGCCTGGACATGAGCCGGTTGGTATTGTAGAGAAAGTTGGTGCCGGTGTTACAAATGTAAAAGTAGGAGATCGTGTGGCAATAGGACCTCCGGGAGATTGTGGAGAGTGTTATGCTTGTAATACAGGACATCCAAATGTATGTGCAAATGCGTTTCCATCAACATTAGGAATTGGTCCCGGAACACAAGGGGCTTATGCAGAGTATATTTTATCAAAACATCCGCAAAACGAATTATTTTTAATTCCGGATGGTGTGGAAATGGAACAGGCAGTTCTTTTTGATGTAATCGGAGTAGGTTTTCATGCTGTCAGAAGATCAGAGCTTCAGCTGGGAGAAAATGCAGTTGTAACGGGATGCGGTTCCATTGGTTTGTCTGTAATCCAGGCTGCTAAAATGGCAGGTGCAAGAAATGTTATCGCATTTGACATGAATGAACATAGACGAATGGTGGCATTGCAGGCCGGGGCAGATTATGCGTTTGATCCAAATTCGAAGGAAGATGTGGAAAAAGTAAAGAAATTATTGTCACATGAAGGTGGAGCGCATGTATGTTTTGAAGCAGCAGGTCATCCGACATCTACAGAACTCTGTGCTAATCTGTGCATGTCAGGCGGACAGGTACTTATCGTTGGAAGCGATGGACGCCCGTATGAACTTGTGTCTGCAGCACTTGGACCGCGAGAAATTGATTTTAAACTGAGCTTTACATATACAAAAGAAGAGATTTATATGTTATTCCAGTTAATTTCAACGGGAAAATGGAAAACGGATATTTACAGCATTGAGAAGGCGCCATTATCAAACGCGATTGAGAAAATGGAGCAGTTAGCAAATGGCAAGTTAGATGTTGCCCGAGTACTCTTAATGCCGTAGTATGGGAATCATTTCAGGAAGGAGCGTTATGTTTATGAATCCGATTGAACGTGCGATTAGAGAGAGAAGAAGTATTAGAGCCTATAAGGCAGAACCGATTGCAGAGGAAGATTTAAAAGCGATTGCAATGGCTGGAATTTGGGCACCAAATGCTATGAATGAGCAGTTGTGGCACTTTACGGTGGTAAGTGATGCTTCGGTAATAGAACGAATGAATCAGGCAAATATTGCAGGAACGGAACAGTCTGGAATTGAATTTTTACAGAATAAAGTAAAACAGCCAGAATATCATGCATTTCACCATGCACCGGCCGTTATTATCATTTCCGCGCAAGAAGGAAAATTTACGGCTTTTGATTGTGGCGCGGCAGCAGAAAATATTGCATTGGCAGCATTTGAGAAAAATATCGGAAGTTGTATGATCGCATCAGCGGAATTTATGTTTGCGGGAGATCCGGAAATCCGTCAGGTGCTGAAGATTCCTGAGAATCATCAATTTGTATGCGCCATCTCACTTGGTTATTATGATCAGTCGCCAAAAAATTCAGAGAGAACAGAAAGTGTAATTGATTATATTCTTTAAAATAGTTAAGCAATAAATATTGAAAAGCATATGCTCCCTTTTGAAAAGCAGTTTTTAGGATTCACTGCAATGAAGAGGGAGCATATCTTTTTGTGTGGTTATTTGTTGAAAATATCCTTGCCATATTTGGTAACTTCATCAATGTAAACGCCAAATGTTTCCTTATTCGTTGGAATGTAGTATGGAATATAGCGTCCTTTTCCAACATAAGTATCCATGGCACGGCGCACTTCTTTGCGGATGACATCTTCCGGTGTGCCTTTCTGATCAATCATCTGATTGTCGATACCACCCATAAGTGTGATCTTGTCACCGCATGTCTGCAGAGCACCTTCGATATCGTTGCAGAGCATTACCGGCTCTAATGCGTCAATGCCGATTTCAGCCAGATCAGGGATGATCTTGTCCACGTTACCACAGGAGTGATGGATGTAGAGCATACCGTAATCATGGATGCGTTTTACATATTTCTCCTCGTTTGGTTTTACAAACTCGCGCCAAATCTCCGGCGAGAAGAACAGGTTTTTGTTGGTTCCCCAGTCATCGTGCATATGGATGACGTCTGGTTTCAGGTATTTGTAAGCCAGATCGATGCATTTTAATTTGTACTCGCACATAGCGTCAAAAAATTCATGTACTTCATCCGGGTACTCATAAAATGCGCAGAGGGCATTCTCCATACCAATCAGCTGATTCATACGCTCAAACTGTCCGGAAAGTAAGAGGCAGGATACCACGTCTGTCTCCGGATTGACATGCATGCCGCCGCACATTGCCTGAAAGATCTGCTCTATAGGCATAAAGTCCAGTGGCGGGAATTTTACTTTTTCTTTCCACTCATCCATGTCGTCAAATAATTTGAAATTTTTGGCAACCATATTTCCGTCAATGATCGGATCCGGTCCCTGATTGGTCCAGAGTACACCCCAGGCATCCGGGCCTGTTCCGTAAGGGTCAAATTTGTCACCAAGTTCAATATAACGGTCACCCGGGAATACCACGTCTTTCATGGCGGAGTACACTTCCGGGATGAAATCAGCTTTTTCGCCTTTTAAGAGTGCTAAGAGTGCTTCTTTGTTTGTCTGCATAGTTTCTTCTCCTTAAAAAAATAATCCGTTGTGATATTGCATGATCAAACGGTGTGATTTAGTAAACATTTGGTTACTTTGTGTTTATTATAACAAACTTGCGGGGATATGCAAAATAATGATTTGTTTACCTGACATATGATTTACGGTATGCTATATTCCTATAATGTTGTAGGTGTATGAGGGAAAGAGGAGGAGGTTATACATGAATGATCGGCAGATTTTATGCTTTCTGGAAGCTGTGAAAGAACGGAATTTTACGAAAGTAGCGGAGAAATTATATCTGACGCAGCCGGGCGTCAGCAGAATGATTGCTACATTGGAAAAAGAATTGAATGCAAAGCTTTTTGCACGTTCGGTGCACAAGACACTGGAACTTACGGAGAGTGGAAAATTATATTATGAGATGTTTGAAAAATGTAGGAAAGAATTTGAGGAAACCAAGAAAAAAAGTGATCTTTTGCAGAGGGAAACTACAGATATTACGACATTGAAATTCGGATATGTGCGGGGATGGAGTATTTCCGGTTTTTATCCGCTGATACTGGAAGCTTTACAGGAAGATTTTCCTTATCTGAATGTGGATTTGGAAAGTCATGCTTATGATGAAATGTATGAATTGCTATACCAAGGAAGTCTGGATTTTATTCTGACTATGAATTTTCCGGATATAGAAAAATTGCACGAGAATCTGGAGGCAAAGGAAATCTGCAGGGTTCCATTGGCAATTATTTATCCAAAAGAATTTGGCGTAAAAACGGAAATTCCAGATTTTGAGAACTCTATATTTTATTTGAGCGCGGATGCACCGGTGGATTATTCAAGAAAAAATCTGGAACTGCTATGTGCAGAAGCAGATTTTGTACCAAAGACGAAAGTGGTGCCAAATCATGCAACACTTCTGTCTCTGATGGATCAGGAGGACAGCGCAGCGGTCATGGATCTCTGGTGTCAGCCGATTCATGATAAAAAGTTCAAGTATGTGACATTGGATGTGACAGTGCCAATTGTTGGAGTATTTCGGAAAGACAGTGCACATTCGAAAGTGATACGGATGCTGTATGATACTCTGACGGAACAGTATAAAAAGAGTGTGGTTATTATCATTCGGAAATAGAATAGCAGAAATACAGTGTTGATAAATGTGACTGGAGAAAAAATATCAGATAATAAAAAAGTAAGAACTAAAATCTGTTGTGATCTGCTCTTACTTTTTGTAGATTTATTTAGTTTTTCGATTTAGTAATGTAGCTAATATAGCAAGAATGGCATTGATGAGACACCAGCCAGACCAAATTGCCAAATCTGAATAGCTGCCAAAATTTGTGAAACCAACTAAAGCAGCAAGTCCGAAAAGAATAAACAGAGCAATGTTCCCACCATTTTTGACAGCGTTTCTGGTAGCAATAGAAATAATTCCACCAGCGAGCATAAGAATAGCAACTATAATGCCGGCTGAACCAGAAATTTCGCCATTATTCTCAAGCGCATTTGAAACACCGGCAGCGCATGATTGAAATGCTACAAATAAAAACAGAATAATTGACAATATGCCAGATACTAATTTCCAAATTTTCATGAATAAAATCCCTCCTGAAAATATTTAAAATCTTTAATCTAAATTATCCACAGCGTACTGAGCTTCTTCAGCAGTAAATTTTTCCCCGTAATCAGAAGTCAGCTGATCGTAAATGTCAGCATGTGACATAGCCATGGTTTCCTGATAACTCTGAGCGGAAGCAAGTGCATTTGCGTTCCAGTCAGCCTGTATATTATCAATGGCATACTGAGCTTCCTCAGCGCTAAATTTATCACCATACTCAGAAGTCAGCTGGTCGTAAATGCCCTGTTTTGACATGTGCATTGTGTCGTTGTAACTTTCTGCCGATGCTAATGCATTCGCATTCCAGTCAGCTGTCATGTTGTCTACAGCATACTGAGCTGCTTCTGCCGGAAATTTATCACCATATTCAGAAGTCAGCTGATCGTAAATGCCCTGTTTTGACATATGCATCATTTCGCTGTAAGTTTTTGCAGAACGCAGTGCGGATTTGTATTCGGTCGGAACGTTTGGATCTTCCTCTGGAGTCTGTTCCTCGGCTGCGTCGGCGGCAGGTACGTCAGCCGGATCCGTTGCTTCTGCAGAAGCACTTGTCTGTGTTGTGTTGCCGGAATCAGAACTGCCACCACAGGCTGTCATGGAAAGGGACATAGTTCCCACTACGAGTAATGCTAATAATTTCTTTTTCATAATCTTCTTCTCCTCTTTGTTAATTGTGACATTAAAGGAATGTCGCCAGATAAGAAAATTATAACAGGATTTAACGAAAAAAATGATGCTGTTAGCATCATTTTTTATGTAATAGGAAATTACTACGTAATGTTCCTATTACATAAAAACGCTCCGCGAGGATGCGACCAGATGCATGAGGAATATGTCTGCTGAAGCAGACTGCATCTGGCGCGCAAAGCGTAACAAGTCCTTCAAAGATTGAGGGATTAAGGGAGTTTGAAGCGGACTTGTCCGCTTTGTTCTAGTCAGATTTCATGATTTAAGATCCCAGAGGGGGGGTAATTCTGCCGCTTCCAGAAACTCATTGACCGTATAAATCGTACGAACCTTTTCATTAATACAGATGATCAGTGCCATATCCTGCTTGTTGCGGGGATCTAATTCCGGCGCTTTGGCAAGGCGCAGGGCACGGTTTGTTTCTGTCAGGCTCATTCCCATAGCAATGCAGATGGGAATCAGTTTATATTTTCCGGGACGCTTTTTTGTTCCGTTAAAAATCTGATTTCCATAGCTTGGCGGGATATTTGCATCAATATAAATTTTTCGCGTTTCCAAATCCGGGTGTTCTGCGATATAATAGTTTAAGTAATCAGAGAGGGACTGGAATGAATAATGTGGGGTATATTGTTCCTGAAAAGCGTGCAGTGCTTTCGGATCGAGTTTTATTTTCTTTAATTCCTGTAATAAATGTTCGGTGCTTTCAATATCGTGCTCTGAATTCATTGCAAAGTTCTCCTGAAAATAAGTTTATGTGATTTTTACATAATCCGAAAAAGAAACTGTTCGGATGTAGTAAAAGCATCTTATTAAACAGTATACATAGTTATTAATTTTATTGCAAGACAGAGGAATATTTTATGACATTGGAAGAGCACTATCGATTGTCTTTTTATCAGCAGATGGCAGAGCTTGGTGGGCGGGAACATGTAAAACTGACCCGGCATGCGGAAAACGGCAGGTATTATGTGCGAAAAGAATTGAAAGATTATAACCGGGAAGTTTATGAACAGCTGCGGATATTGGACAGCGCGTATTTTCCACATATTTATGAGATTGTGCAGGATGAGGAAAAACTGATCATCATTGAGGAATATATTTCGGGAGAAACTCTGGAAGCGTACGTTGCAGAGCGTGGAACATTAACGATGGAGCAGGTGAAACCGATCATGATGGATGTCTGCCAGACGTTGCAGCTGCTTCATACACAAACTCCACCGATCATTCATCGTGATATCAAGCCTTCTAATTTAATCCTTGCAGAGGATGGACATTGGAAACTGATTGATTTTAACACGGCACGCTATTACGAGAGAGGTGCGCAGCATGATACGACATTTCTGGGGACGAGGGAATTTGCTGCGCCGGAGCAGTTTGGAGATTTGCAGACGGATGTGAGGACGGACATTTATGAACTGGGGGCGATGATGAATTATCTGCTGACCGGGAAAAACCATAAAAAATATGTGTCTCAGGGTGTGTCGCAGAATATAATACAAAAGTGTACACAGTTTAATCCTGAACGGCGTTATCAGAGTGTGGAAGCGCTGAGGAAGGATATTCAGAAATTACCGGAGCGGTTTCCTGTGGAAAAAACGACTTTGCCTTTGGAGAAACATCAGACTTATCGTTATAATCATAATAAGAAAACTAAAAGATCGTTTTCAGACAGGAAAGGCGTATCTGGCTGGCAAAAATGGCTGCCACCGGGATTTCGGACTTTGAGATTATGGAAAATGTGCATGGCAGGATTGGTGTATGCATTTGCATTATACATCAGCATTACACTGGAAGTGACAAACGGTGATGGAAGCAGGATGACGGGGACAGCACTTCTGGCAAACAGAATTGGCTGTTGGCTGTTGTTTTTTGTACTTGTATTATTCTGGTTTAATTATGGTGGAATGCACAGGATATTGCCGCTTGTAAGAAAACCTCAAATTGGCTGGACAATTTTGGGATACATAGTGTGGAGCTGCGTGATATTTATGGTAATCATGACGGGAGTAGTTTTACTATCTTCGTGAAGATATAGTTACACTTGTAAGAAAAAATATACATGATAGGATATATCTGAGAAATAACCGTATTACAGGGTGGTTATTTCTTTTACAATATTTATATAGCATAGCAACATAAAAAATTAAATGTGGAGAACAAATTTTGCGTTTGTTCTTCTTTTTTATAATTAAATCGTGCAAGATATATAATATTTCATATTTTTTATAAAAAAAGCCGTGACTAACTCAAGAAAATGTAGTAGAATGTCCTCAGTGAGAAAATTTCCAATCAGGAAATGGAACGGAGGAAGCTGCAGAATGCAGGATAAATTAAAAAAGCTCATTGGAGACAACATTAATTTTGTATTTGTCGGCGAAGCCGGAAGCGGAAAAAGCGAGATTTCCATTAATTTCGCAAAATGGCTGGTGCAGCTTCAGGACAAGCCGGTACATTTTTTTGACATGGACATGACAAAGCCGCTGTTTCGATCCAGAGATGTAGAGATGCAGATGGAGGAAATGGGAATTATCTGTCACCATGAAAAACAGTTCATGGATGCGCCGACAGTTGTCGGAGGTGTCAATCGTCTGTTGAAGGATGAAGATTGTTACGTGGTTATGGATGTCGGCGGAGATCACATCGGAGCGCGCGCCATCGGCGGTTATGCACCGAAGCTGAACAAAGACAATACCATTGTGTATTATGTGCTGAATGCATATCGGCCGTGGTCCAATGATATCGATCATATCGATGGTACACTGGGCCAGATTCTTGGTGTTTCCCATATTCAGCTCGGCAAACTTCACATGGTGAACAATCCGAACAATGGAATGACCACTACAGCAAAGGAATTTATCGAGGGCAGCCGTAAGATGTCCGAGATGGTGACACCGTATATTGCGGTGGATTTTGCATGTGTCAGAGAAGATCTGTACGAGGATGTAAAAGAATCCTCAGATGTGCCAGTATTTCCAATTGAATTGTATCTGACCTACCCGTGGTTACAGACCGAGTTTAGAGATGGTCAGCCGGTTCCGGGCCGGGGCTAAGCATTCCGGAAAAACGCTTTCAAACACCGGTGAAATGTTGGTGTTTAAAAAATAATTATTATAACAAGTATTTATTATCTTGAGAGGAGGATTTAATCGATGGCAAAAATCGTGGTTAAATCAGAACGCTGTAA
>CAKRKO010000081.1 GCA_934358495.1 uncultured Eubacterium sp.
GAAATTCACAAGTTAAGAGATAAAAGTATTATTGATGAAATAAGAATGGATATTGTATAAATTTTTTGTGGGCTGTGAATGGAGAGAGATAGTTTCTCTTCTCTCTTTGCACAACTCATTTTTGATGTTAGATTATCAAATTTTCAAGGAGTCTTCCGCATCTACCCACATCTGCAAATTTCCATCAAGATATAATCTTGCATATTCAAGAGGGGCATTAATGGCGAGTGCGTTTAATGCACAGTCTGATCCAGGTGTAGTCTTTAATTTCTTTGAGCGAGGGATACTTCTTGTCCGAAGGGCAAGAAGGTGGAACTGAGAAAAATTAAAACCATCAAGGGATGCTATTGGAACAATTGGGCGAAAGCAGACATGTTTCCTCAAGACGAAAAATATGAGAAAAGCATGAAAGTAGAAAATGCGTATATGGACGATACAGCTATAAAATTGGGCATTTTTGACCAACGTTGTTTTTATAATGCGTTTGCAGAGTTTGATAATCAAGATATTGAAGCGAGTCTTAAAAGTGAAAATTTAATCGTAAAAATATTTGCTGTATTGGATAGACGAGTTGGTAAACGGAGATTAAGAATTATGAAAGAAACTATAATGGAAGAACCAGATACATTCCAAGAGTTTTATGCGATTCGGGCAAAAGCAGAAGGACTGTTATAAATTCAAGTTTGTAGAATTCAAAAATTTAATATGAAATGTGAGATAGAGCGTATGGAAATTAACTATACGTTCTATTTTTTTGCCTTTTTTGAAAAAGTGATTAAAAAACTATTGACATTTTGTTACTGGCAAGACTGCGAAATCTATTTTGATTTCTGTTGGTGTCCGTCTGGCAGCGTTCAATCTGAAACAGATCGCCAATCTGACCTGTGCGGACGAACTGGACTTGTACAGTATGATTATTTCAACTTCTTAAGGTGAAAGACAGTAATTATGTTGTAATGATTTGTAGTTTGATGCGTCTTATTATCAAGAAAACGAATTTGAAGGAGGAATTTTATAATGAAAAAAGGTTTTGCGTTGACACTGGCTTTTACGATGTGTCTGTCACTTATTGGATGCTGGGCAAAAGGAACTTATGATGCGGGATCTGTTGATGAGGTGAAGCAGAATGCGGATGAGATCACGATATTTGTACTTGAAAAAAATAGTGCATTAAAACAGATCGCATCTGCATATGAAATGAAAAATGAAGGGGTAAAAATCACTTTTGATGATGGAAAAAATCAAAATTCTGACCTGACACAGACAGAAATATAAAAAAATCTGAATACTTCCATGCTGAATGGGGATGGACCGGATCTGATCTGTTTTGATGGGTTCAGTTCGGATGGATATGAGGATATGCTTGCAGATTTAAGTGGTATTGTACAAGCACATAAAGAGGACTGTTATGAGAATATCCTGGGTGCATATGAAAAAAATGATGCCATCCTGCAGATCCCATTACGTTTTTCACTGACGGGTACATATACAAAGTCAGATTTGGCAGTCGGCCAGAATGGCACAACTGCAGGAGAGATGCTAAAAGCTCCGGTGTCAGTTTCAGAACTGGGAACATTATTGGCAGAAAATGATCTGAAACTGCCGGCAGGATCAAATACGGCAATGATCACGTTATGGTGTCGGGTTTATGCCGAAAAAATAAACAGTGGAGATATGGATGAAAAGTCAATAGAGGAATTTTATGAGTTCCTGGATGAAATCGTGAAAAAATGCGGTTCTAATCCGGCAGAAGTGACAGATTCCACAATGACGCTGGATACCCTGGCGGTGGAAAGCCTTGACAGGAGTGAGTATGCGGGAAATATACGGAACAGCATGGACCTGACGTTTAAATATCTGTCCTGGCTTCCGTTTATGGCGGATTATGCACAGTCAAATGATGAGGGATGGGAGTTTTATAATTTAAAATCAGATGGAAATACCTATTTTGCAGCGGAATCCGTTCTTGGTATTAACAGCGGTTCTAAAAATTTGAGTGCCGCAATGGATTTCCTGGATTATGCGTGTACGGAAGAGGCACAGGAAAACAGTGACAGTTTTTCCTGGTCTGTTAACCGTAATGTTATGGAAGAAAATATCAGTAATCCCAAGATCAGCACGACAATGTATACAGACAGCAGTGAGAAAGACCTTGGTGGAGATATGATCACTCCGACGGAGGCACAGGTAAAAAGTGTAACGGATCTTATTGAAGAAGTAAATACACCGATCTGCAATCATGAATTGTTTGCTGACTTTATATTGGAGCCGTATCAGGATTATCTGCTTGGGAAAATGACCCGAACGGAAGCAGTGGCAGCGGCCGGACAAAAGATCAGTATTTATCGGATGGAGAATGGACAATGAAAAAGAGGGCATGGTACTTTTTATGGATCAGTCTGGCTGGAATCCTGATCTTTTATCTGTGGGCATTTCTCATACTTTTTCGAAAATCTTTTTTCTCATCAGCTACGGGAACATGGAGGGGAATGAAAAATTATCGGGATGTGTTGGGAAATCAGGCGTTTTGGATGGCAATGAAGAATACATGCTTCTTTCTGGTGGTCAGCATTCTGGTTTTGCTTCTGCTGTCCCTTTTTGTGGCGCGTATACTCCTGAAAAACAGTATCGTGAACAGGATCGTCAAGAAAGGGCTGTTGATCCCGTTTGCAGTTCCTGCTGGTGCAGTGGTCTTTTTATGGAATCTGTTTTTTGATGTTCATGGGATTTTAAATGGAATCTGCTCAAAAATCGGTGGTGCGCCCATGCACTGGATGGAATGTAAATATGCGATGTACATTCTTGTGCTGGTGTATGTATGGAAAAATCTTGGATATTACGTCATCCTCTGGACAGTGGCATTGAATCAGATCTCAGAATCTGCCACAGAGGCAGCAAAAGTGGATGGGGCAGGTGCGGTCAGATTGTTTTTCTCCATTCAGCTTCCGCAAATGAAAAAGCCATTTTTGTACATATTGCTTTTTGCAATCATGAGTGGGTTTAAGATGTTCCGCGAGGCGTATGTAGTGACCGGCGAATATCCGGCTCAGTATATTTATATGATCCAGAATTTGCTGAATAACTGGTATCGTCAGATGGAAATTGGAAAACTTTCTGCGGCATCCGGAATACTGGTGTTGTTTCTGGTCATGCTTACGGCTGCATTATATCTGATATTCCGGGAAAGAGGGGAGGCTGACAAAATATGAGAAAAAAGCTGTTTCATAATACAAAAACAGTGCTTCTGTTCCTTATACTCCTGGTTTTTCTTATACCTGTGTGGAATGTCCTGGCAGGATCTTTTATGAGTGATTTGGAGCTTACAAGGCATACGGGGGCGCTGTTAAGTGCAGGAGAGGGAGTGTATGCCGACTGGTCATTTCTGCCATTGCAGCCATCGGGCTGGTCTTATCTCCGGCTTCTGCTAGATACCCCGGAGTATTTTGTGACATTTTGGAACTCGGTACTGGTGACTGCAATTTCAGTGGTGGCACAGGCTGTTGTTGCGGTATTAGCTGCATGGGGGATCGGTGTGTACCGTTTCCCATACAGGAAACATTTGCTTGGTATGTATGTATTCCTTATGATGTTACCGTTTCAGGTGCTTATGCTCCCACAGTATTTTATCATGAAGAATCTGCACATATATGATACATTCTGGGCATTGATCATTCCTGAGATATTTTCACCGTATGCGGTTTTTCTTCTGGTACAGAATTTTAAAACATTGCAGCAGGAGGTGCTGGAATCAGCAAGGATAGATGGTGCCGGGGAGTGGACTATTTTATTCCGGATTGGACTGCCGCATGCAAAAGCAGGCATTATTACGGTGATGCTGCTTGGATTTGTGGAATGTTGGGGAATGATAGAGCAGTCCGGAGCTTTTATCGAGGATAAAGGTAAGATGCTGGTTTCCGAGTATCTTCCACATATTGATATATCACAGCCCGGATTTGCACTGGCAGCATCTGCGCTGGCATTGATCCCCTGTGTGCTGCTGGTATTGATATGTTCTGACTATATGGAGAAAGGGTTGGAGATCAGACAATGAAGAAACGAATTTTGAAATGGTTTGCTTATTTTTTATGTTTTATGGCTGTTTTTACCATAGTATCACGTATCCTGTTTGTTGTGTGTACCCCAAAGGTGACTGTTACAGGCGCTTTTTCCGGGGAAATAAAAAAATCGGTGGAAGCATCCGGCGTGGTAAAAGGCAGTACGGATATCGCGGTGGTGTCAGAAGCCGGTGTGAAGATCAGTGAGGTACGGGTAAAAGCAGGAGAATTTGTAGAAGAAGGGGATATCCTTTATACATACGACACACTTGATATTTCAAAGCAGATAAAAGAATTGAATGAGAATCTGCAGGTGTTAGATCTGCAGATCAAGGAGGCGGGTGAGACACAGACCGTTGTCCGGAAGCAGGAAGATGCCGCATACTGGAATGCCGTATCTAATCTGGAGACGACTGAGGAAAAACAGCAGGCAGCGGTGGATGCGGCTGAAAAAGAACTGAATGCCCGTAAGGGGGAAGCGAACGCGATGACAGAAGAGATTGCGGAGGCGCAAAAGGCATACGAAGATGCTGTAAGTGAAATGGAAGTAGCTGTATCGGATGCCAGGTCACAGGTAGAAAGTGCATCGATACGGTCTGCCAGCTCCACGATTGCGGAACAGTTGAAAATTACAAGGATGCAGACAGAAGAAAAAAAGAAATCCCTTGAGGGAATGCTTGAGCAGGACGGAAAAAAATGTGCGGAATGCAGCGGGTATATAAAAGAAGTAAATATAAGTGTCGGCAATGATACAACAGGAGATGCAGATGTTATTATGACAAAAATGGATGGCGGAATGAGTGTAGAGGTTACAATATCAGATACTGAAAAGCAGTACCTTTCGGCGGGGAAACAGGTGCAGGTATATAAAGAGCAGGATGCAGAAACGGCAGGTGACTGTGAAGTCCTGTCGGTTGAAAAGAATGCAGATACCGGAGTGTGGAATGTTCTGGTAGATGTGTCCGGACTGGATGTGAAGATCGGTGATAATGTTGGTGTACAGATATTAAATGAATCAGAGTATTATCCGTTTTTGATCCCGCGGGAAGCACTGCATTACAAAAGCGGTGGAAAATATTACGTGTATATTGCGGAAGAAACAGAGACGGTCATGGGGACGGAAACACGTGCAGCAGCTCAGGAAGTGGAAGTATTAGATATGGATGATATGAATGTGGCCATAGAGCGTATTTCACTTCAGACTCCTGTAATCATAGATTCGGACCGACAGATATCTGAAGACAGGAGGGTTAACTGTGAAAAAAACGAAACATAAGCTGAATTCTGTTTTGGGGAGTGTTATAATGCTTCTATTCCTGTCATTGTGCTGCATGGTCATTATGTCGGAATTAAAGGTATTTTATGCTTCGGATGGAACGATCCAAATCCGGCTTCAGGAAACGGAAGCGGCAGGGCAGGCATATGATTTCGTGGAAAAGGGAGAAAATCAGATTTCCGGGCAGCTCTTTGTATGGTGGTGTCAGGATGTGATGCAGATAGTGCGCGCAAAGGAATTGGAAACAGAATTATCGGATGTGGACGTCCTTGAACTATGTGGAAATTCAGGGATTTTATTTGATAGTGCTGTATGGCTGGATTACCGGGACAGCACAAAATGTCTGGTCAGCGACGGACTGGCTTATGAGCTTTTTGGGACAACAGATGTTACCGGACTGACCGTAATGTGGCAGGAACGAGAATATCAGATCATTGGGAATATAGAGACTGGGAAAAAGATAATGGTCTGTGAAACAGCAGCAGACAGTGAAGCAGAATTCGATTTTGTCACGATTGAAAATACGGAAGGAAAAAGTATCGGGTATCTTACGGAACAGTTTACCGCGTTATGGGAGAATGGTGTGCTGATTGACTGGCAGTTTATGATCTTTCTGTTAAAGGCATTTGTTTTCGCGGTTCAGGTTGCGATCTTGCTGATGTTTGGAAGATGGATTTATGATATTTCATTAAGGTACTGTAGGCGGGGATCGAAGCCATTATTTAAAGATGGCTGGAAGAAATGGATATCTGTGCTATGGAAACAAATCAGAAAGAATGGTATGGTTTTTACAGTATTGGTAATTGCTTTTGCAATCATAGTTATTGTGCTGGTAAAGAGTTTTTATCTGCCGGCTGATTATATTTCAGGGATTGCAGACCGCCAATTCTGGGTGGAACTAATCCGGGAAAAACGTGATGCATTTTATTTTTTTATTATTTGTCCGAAAACCTTTTGGGAGTTTGAAAAGATAAGAAGTGCATTTGTACTTTTGATATTTCCTGTAATAGAGGTAATATTGTGTAATTTGAAGATGTTTTATCCACATGGGGAGGAATGTGAATGGAAGAGATAGAAAACTTATCCAGGTATTATAAAATCGTGTTCGGATATGTGTTTTCTCTTTGTGGAAATAAAGAACTGACAGAAGATATTGTTCAGGATACTTTTGTCCAGGCAATTCTACATGAAAAATCATTCCGGGGTGACTGCAAGGTGGAAACCTGGCTCTGCCAGATCGCGAAAAATCTGTACTATTCGCATCTGAGAAAAAAGAACAGGCAGGAACCGTCGGAACAGGGATATGCGGAAAATGATTTTGTACATAAACTTGAGGAAAAGGATACTGCAAAAAATGTGTTGAAGGTTCTGCATGAATTGCCGGAACCATACAGAGAAGTATTTTATCTGCATGTGTTTGGAGAGGTTGCGCTGGTGGAAATTGCTGAATTGTTTGGTAAATCGCCGAGCTGGGCAGGCGTTACTTACTACCGGGCAAAGCAGAAGATCAGTGACAGATTGAAGGAGGATGGATATGAATAAGATGAGCTGTAATGTAATACAGGATTTGATGCCGCTTTATATTGAAAATATGTGCAGCGCGGAGAGCCGGGAACTGGTTGAGGCGCATATCGCTGAGTGCGAAAAATGCAGACAGCTTTTTTCTGATTATACGGATGATACGATTGTAAAGGAAGTGCGTCAGCCGGAGAAGGAAGAACAGGCTTTTCAACAGATTTTGCACAAAGTCGAGAATAAAATAATGAAACGTGTCACTGTAATCGCGACGGCAGTTATTTCTTTTATAATCGCGATAGGGATTATAAGTTTTGCACCTTTGTTTCATGCTAGTTATGAAGATGCTGGATTGAATGTTATCGTTTCTGAAATAAATGATACGGTTTACATTGATACGTCGATGGTTCGATTGAAATGTGATGTAGATGAAAATACTATTGTTTTGAACGGTAAATATAGCTTGGTAGAAAAACAGTCTAATAAAAAAAGTGGACAGACTTATCGATATTCGGAATCCTTGAAAAACGGGAAAATTAATAAAGTGATTTTTCGTAATCCAGATGAGAGTGAAACCGTTTTATGGGAACGATAAGGAACAAAAGGTATAGATTTTACTACCTATTAGAGGTGTTCAAAATAAATGCAAACAATTATTTTATATATAGATAGCACGGTTCACAATAGAGGATGAGAAAAAATGAGAGCATTAAATGTAGAGGAATTAAAAAAAGTAAACGGTGGTGAAGCACATTATCATTGGACTTGCTCACCATGCAAGTATGTAAGTGTGGCAAGAACTTTAATATCTTGCAAAAAATACAGAAAAGCACATGACCAGAACCCCTTTTTTGTGGATGAATCGATGATTTTCATGTGAACTGGTTCAAGGATTTGTAGTGTTGAGCATTTTTATATGCTCATGAATAATTCGGGTTAAATCCTGTCGCAAAAATATTTCTTTGAATCTGCAAAAAAATGTAAAAAACAATCCATGGCCGGGGTATATTCTCCGGTCTTTTTATATGCAAATCCAATCCGGAGTACCGGCGATTCTTTCAACGGAACAGACACCACTCCCTCGTGTTGAAACAGATGAAAATTGCTCTCTGCAAAAAGGCTGATACCTTCTTTGACGGCTACGGCACTGATCAGAGACTCCACACGTGCGGTTCGAAGAATCGATGGGTGGACTCCCGCATTTTGAAAAATTTGCATGCAGAGCTGATAGATGGTCGTGTATGGATGCATCAGCAGAAAAGATTGCGTTTTTAGTTCATTAACAGAAAGCGATTTGCATGTTGCCAGCGGGTGATCTGCCGGAAGCATGACACAGATTCGGTCAGTTGCAATAGGGAAAAAATGATAATGTTCCATATCAATCAGAGATTCTCTGGCAAGGATCATGGAAAACCGCTCTTTTTCTATGCCTTCTATCAGTTCGGTTTCTTCGGCTTCTGTAAGTGTAAGAGGAATCTCAGGATGTTCTTTTCGAAACAGGCGGAAATTGCCGGTAAGGTGATACTGAGAGAGAATCGGAAGGGTTCCCACGGAAAGTTGTTGTGTCTGAGTGGTCTGATACAGAGCCATTCGGTGAAGCATCTGATGGTATTGCCGGGAAAGTTCCTGCGCTTCCCGGTAAAAAAGTTCTCCTGCGGGTGTCAGCACTGCATTTCGACGACTGCGGTCAAAGAGCTGAAGATTCAATTCTCTTTCCAACTTCTGAATCTGTTTGGAGAGGGTAGACTGTGTTGTATGAAGCAGTTCTGCCGCATCAAAAAAAGTATCTGTGTGCACGGCAGTGATAAAGCAGTCGATCTGTTCAAAAGTCATGTAAAATCCTCCTGATGTCGTTTCGTTTCATTCCATTTCGGAATTAATCATATCACAAAAAGAATTGATTTGCTATGAGAATCTGTTTAAAATAATGATCAGGAAATGCATTTTATAAAGAAAATGGCAGAAAGAGAGCAATCGTATGGAACAGAAAGTAAGAGATTTGAGAAGTGCCCTGAAGCTTCTTGAAAGTATGCCGGGGCAGCTGATCGAGACGGATGTGGAAGTAGATCCGATGGCGGAACTGGCCGGTGTGTATCGTTATGTAGGAGCCGGTGGAACTGTAAAACGACCGACAAAAGAAGGTCCGGCGATGATATTTAACAAGGTAAACGGTCATTGGGACGCAAAAGTAGCGATCGGACTTCTGGCGAGTAGAAAAAGGGTGGCGGCACTGCTGGACTGTCAGCCGGAAGATCTTGGAAAGATGTTATATAACAGTGTGGCAAATCCGATTCCTCCGGTAGTTACAAAGGAGGCGGCACCGTGTCAGGAAGTGGTACATAAGGCGACAGATCCTGATTTTGACCTGTATCGTCTGGTTCCGGCACCGACTAATACACCTGACGATGCCGGCCCGTATATTACACTTGGTATGTGTTACGCCACCCACCCGGATACCGGTGTTCATGATGTGACGATTCACCGTCTGTGTATTCAGGGAAAAGACGAATTATCGATTTTCTTTACACCGGGAGCACGACATATCGGTGCAATGGCAGAACGCGCAGAAGCACTGGGACAGAAACTGCCGATCTCTATCAGTATCGGTGTGGATCCGGCGATTGAGATCGGATCCTGTTTTGAGCCTCCGACAACGCCACTGGGTTATGATGAACTTTCAGTTGCCGGTGCCCTTCGAAAAGAACCGGTTGTCCTGTGCGACTGTGTTACCGTAAAGGAACGAGCCATTGCCAATGCGGAATATGTGATCGAAGGTGAAGTGATTCCTGGGGTTCGTGTGCAGGAAGACCGGAATAGCCATACCGGGTATGCCATGCCGGAATTCCCGGGTTATACCGGTCCGGCAAGTGATCAGTGCCGGCTGATCAAAGTGACAGCAGTGACCCATCGTAATAACCCGATCATGCAGACCTGTATCGGACCGAGTGAAGAACATGTATCTATGGCAGGTATTCCGACAGAGGCAAGTATTTACGGAATGGTAGAAAAAGCCATGCCGGGCAGATTACAGAATGTATACTGTAGTTCTGCAGGTGGTGGAAAATACATGGCAGTCCTGCAGTTTAAGAAACTGACAGCCAGTGACGAAGGAAGACAGCGTCAGGCAGCTCTGCTGGCATTCTCGGCGTTCAGTGAACTGAAACATGTATTTCTGGTCGATGAAGATGTCGACTGTTTTGATATGAATGATGTGCTGTGGGCGATGAATACCCGTTTCCAGGGAGACGCGGATATCATTACGATTCCTGGCGTTCGGTGTCATCCGCTGGATCCGTCAAACGATCCGACCTGTTCTTCCGGCATCCGGGATCATGGGATTGCCTGCAAGACAATTTTTGACTGTACCGTGCCATATGATCAGAAACATCGGTTTGTACGCGCAAACTTCATGGAAGTAGACCCGGAAAAATGGTTGAAGAAGGAGTAAAAATGAAAAAACGAATCATTGTGGGTGCTACCGGAGCCAGCGGTCAGCCATTATTAATTAAATGTCTGGAACTGATCAGGAAATCAGAAGAGTATGAATCGTATCTGATCATGACAGAAAGTGCACGGCTGACTCTGAAATCGGAGACGAACCGGAAAGCAGAAGAAGTAGAAGCACTGGCAGATCATGTGCTAAAACCGGAAGAGATTGGAGCAGGACCGGCAAGTGGTTCTTTCCGGACTGCCGGAATGTTGATCGTCCCATGCAGCATGAAAACTATTGCCGGTATCCACAGTGGCTATGCGGAGAATCTTCTTCTTCGTGCAGCCGATGTGACGATCAAAGAACAGCGACCGCTGGTACTTGCAGCAAGAGAGACACCACTCAGCCCGATTCACCTTCGAAATCTCCAGGAACTTTCCAGGATGCCGGTAGTACGGATCATTCCACCGATGATGACGTTTTATCACAATCCTGAAAGTATCGATGAGATGGTGTATCATGTGGCGGCAAAACTGCTGGAACCTTTCGGTATCGAGGCAAAGGAGTACCGAAGATGGACGGGATTGTAGAAAATACGGGAACAATCTTTACTGTGGAACGCGAAGTGTGTGGATATCCGTTGTGTGTGGGGATAAAGAGAATAGGAGAAGATCTGTTAATCAGCGTGGAAGGCGGACAAAAACCGCATATTGGCTGTGTGATCAAGTCCATTCCGCGTCTCTCATTGACCGGCGACGGCAGTTACAGTGCCTCATCTTCCGTTCTGAATCTGTCCGGGCATAAAGATGAATACCTGTGTCGGAAACTTTCCGAGCAGATCTGTGTGGCATGTCAGACTACCGTGGTGTGTACCGGGGGTGTGCATATTGATCAGATTACAAAAGAAGAGATTCGAGAAATTATACGAACCGTAGAAGAACTGGGAAATGTTGTTATTCGACACATTAAGAAACGGAATGAGGATTCAAAATAACAGACAGGTTCGGAGATCCATTATTTTACCCGGCACAACACATCAGTCCGTTTCCACAAAGACAATGAGAACCTGATGCTGATGATTTATCAGATTATCTCCGCCTATTTCGAGGATGATTGTGCTGATGAACTGACCCTTGATCCTGTTTTTCATGCCATTCTTGAAAAGAACGGTCTGGATTTACAGCCAACACAGTCAAGATTTTTCAACCGCATGGATGAAGATACACTCCTGCAGTTTGATGACATTGTTCAAGTCGAACGCACGTGAGACTTGGTGCGTGATTCTGGTCAGCGAAAGCTGACATATTCTTCTAATTTGACTGATATAAGAATGATTTGGAGCACCAAGGGTGCTGGGTAACAACTATTTACAACAAAAAATAAATATTTCTTTAATTTTGTTGGTATTCTATTTACATGGTATAAAGAGTAATATACTCTGAAAAAGTACG
>CAKRKO010000082.1 GCA_934358495.1 uncultured Eubacterium sp.
TTCAGGCTATGAACGAGGAGACACAGGCTGTTTACCAGAAATACGGTGTATCCCCTTCCGGAAGCTGTATCTTTATGGTCATCCAGCTCCCGATCCTGTTTGCTCTCTATCGTGTTATTTACAATGTACCGGCATATATCACAAACGTAAAAAGTACGTTTGACAGCCTTGTAACCGGTATTATGAATACCAATGGATACCAGGATACCATGAATAGTTTCCTGACTACTGTATCAGAAAAGAATTCTGTATTCCGCGGTATTACCCTGAACTTTTCAGGTAGCAGCCAGCAGGCTCATGACTCTATCATTGACGTGCTTTACAAATGTACCAGCAGTAACTGGACTTTATTGCAGGATAAATTCAGTGGATTATCCGATGTTATTGCAAGCACACAGTCTGCTGTAGAGCATTTTAACAATTTCCTCGGAATCAATATTGTATATTCTCCGAAGACAATTATCAGTACAAGTTTCCACGAGGGACATTATTTCCTTATTTTCCTCGCATTACTGGTACCAATCCTGGCAGCTTTAACACAGTTCCTGAACATCCGTCTCATGCCGCAGGCATCTACAAACGGCGGACAGCAGGAAGCAATGGCCGGACAGATGAAAATGATGAACTATATGATGCCTTTATACTCTGTTTTCATCGTATTTTTCCTTCCGGTCGGTGTTGGTATCTACTGGATCGCAGGTTCCGTGATCCGAAGCTTACAGCAGTTCCTGTTAAACAAACACTTCGACAAGATGGATCTTGAGAAAGTCATCAAGGAGAACCAGGCAAAGGCTGCAGCCAAGAATAAGAAGAAAATCGAGAAAAAAGGCGTAGCAGGTCAGGAGATCGCAAACGCTGCAAAAGTAAACACTCGTAACATCCAGTATAAATCCATGGCTGACAAAGCAGCTTCTGTTTCACACAAAGACATTACACAGGATACTGGAAAGAAATACAAAGAGGGAAGCATGGCTTCCAAAGCAAATCTTGTAAAAGATTTCAACAATAAAAATACAAAATAGGGAGGGCATTGTAATGGATTTTATCGAATTTACAGGAAAAACTGTTGATGACGCACTTACAAATGCACTGGTTGAACTTGGAACAACAAGCGATCAGATCGAGTATGAAGTGCTGGAAAAAGGCAGTTCAGGATTTCTTGGATTCAACAGTAAACCGGCAAAAATCAAAGCCCGCAAAAAATATACCGTTGCAGATCATATCAGAAATTTCCTTTCCCAGGTATTTGATGCTATGGGACTTGAAGTTGAGATCCTGATCAACGCTTCCGCAGAGGAAGAGAATGTATACGACGTAGAACTGAAAGGTGCTGAGATGGGCGTTCTGATCGGTAAACGTGGTCAGACACTGGATTCTCTTCAGTATCTTACAAACCTCGCTATCAACAAACACTCTGACACATACACAAGAGTAAAACTTGATACTGAGGATTACCGTAAGAGAAGAAAAGATACTCTCGAGAACCTGGCAAAAAATATTGCTTACAAAGTTAAACGCACGAAAAAGCCTGTATCTCTCGAACCGATGAATCCGTTTGAGAGACGTGTGATTCATTCCGCACTGCAGAATGACCGTTATGTATCTACACACAGCGAAGGTGATGAGCCTTACAGACACGTTGTAATTACATTAAAGAGACAGTAATTTTTGATTTTAATTAAAAAACTTTCAGAAGACACTAAGGCGGACACGGTTAGTGTCTTTCTGAAAGTTTTCTTTACGTTATGAAATAAAAATACTATAATAAAATACATAATGTATTCTCAAGCATGCTCTTTTGGTAATCGTAATTTACAACCAAACCGTGCTCTATTTGAACGCAGAATAAGCATTCCCCCGCTTCAAGTGCGTAAAGCACTAAGCGATGGGTAAGGAGGATGCTTATATCCGCTTTACCATATATGAAACTTATAGTGTGATTCTTATCAGTCTGATCTGGAAAATTTCTCAGAATCACAGTATCCTGCAACATAAATTTTTTATTTAGTTTGAGAGATGAAGAACGAATATGAAAACTGATACTATTGCAGCGATTGCAACGGCCATGTCAAATTCCGGTATCGGAATTGTCCGCATCAGCGGCGACGAAGCATTAGAAATTGCAGATCGCATTTTTCGTCCAAAAAAAGGAAGTCGAAAGGTTTCCGATATGGAGACACATACCATCCATTATGGGTATGTGACAGACGGTGAAGAAGTAGTGGATGAAGTCATGCTGCTTATTATGAAAGCACCGCGCAGTTACACCTGCGAAGATACCATCGAGATTGACTGTCATGGTGGTGTTCTGGTTATGAAAAAAATACTGGAAACAGTTTTAAAATATGGAGCCCGACCGGCAGAACCTGGTGAATTTACAAAACGGGCTTTTTTAAACGGACGTATCGACCTGTCTCAGGCAGAGTCCGTTATTGATGTGATCAACGCCCAGAATGATCTGGCTTTAAAAAGTTCCGTCAGCCAGTTACAGGGCGCTGTTTTGGAAAAAATAAAGGACATACGTGCCGTTGTACTGCATGAGATTGCCTTCATTGAATCCGCACTGGATGATCCGGAACACGTTTCACTGGATGGCTATCCGGAGCAGTTACATGAGATCATGAGCGATGCCCATAAAAAAGTAAAAAAACTGTTGGATTCTTCCGATAACGGAAAGATGTTAAAAGAGGGTATCAACACGGCCATTGTCGGTAAACCAAACGCCGGAAAATCTTCCTTACTGAATATTCTGGTAGGAGAGGAGCGTGCCATTGTCACAGAAATTGCCGGTACAACAAGAGACATTCTGCAAGAGCAGATTCAGATTGGCGGCATTGGATTAAATGTCATCGATACTGCCGGAATCCGTGATACAGAAGATATTGTCGAAAAAATCGGAGTCAACAAATCCAGAGAATATATTGAAAAAGCGGATCTCATTATTTATGTGGTTGATTCTTCCACAGAGTTGGATGAAAATGATCATGAAATTATTGAAGCCATTCAGGATAAAAAAGCAATCGTACTGCTGAACAAATCAGATCTGGATACAAAGACAAATGCAGACGTATTAAAAAAATACCTGGATAAACCAATACTTTCTATTTCGGCTAAAAACAATACCGGAATTCATACCTTGGAAAACCTTATTGAAGAAATGTTTTTCAGTGGAAAATTGTCCTTCAACGATGAAGTATATATCACAAATATCCGCCAGAAAAATGCCCTGGCAGAAGCCAAGAGCAGTCTGCAAATGGTATTACAGAGCATTGATGACGGAATGCCGGAAGACTTCTTTACAATTGATATGATGAATGCCTATGAAACACTTGGTACGATCATAGGCGAATCTGTCGGTGAAGATCTGGTAAATGAGATTTTCAGTAAATTCTGTATGGGCAAATAATGCACCAGTTCACTCATCATATGTATTCAGATATTGATCATGCTTGCATGAGGAAATATCTGGATACATAATGATGAAGGGAGCGCCTTTTTATGAGCAAAAATAGTAACATAAACGTTTGTCTTCTTGAACCAAGTTCAAGAAGTATCGCTCGCAAGCGAGCTCTTTTGCGAATGGCGCGTGTGAACTGTGAAACAATATACAAGGAGAAATATATGCCAGTTATAAAAGAAAATTATGATGTTTGTATTGTCGGTGCAGGTCATGCGGGTTGTGAAGCAGCCCTTGCCTGCGCACGACTGGGACTGGAAACCATTCTTTTTACCATCAGCATTGAAAGTGTCGCCATGATGCCGTGTAATCCGAATATCGGAGGCAGCTCCAAAGGTCATCTGGTGCGTGAAATCGATGCCTTAGGTGGCGAAATGGGTGTCAATATCGACCATACCTTTATCCAGTCTAAAATGTTAAATAAATCAAAAGGACCTGCCGTTCATTCCCTGCGTGCACAGGCGGACAAAGCCGATTACAGTGCAAGAATGAGACAGGTATTGCAAAACACCGATCATCTGACACTGCGTCAGGCAGAGGTTACCGAACTGATGGTGGAAGATAAACAGATTCGTGGTGTGAAAACGTTTTCAGGGGCGGAGTATTATGCAAAAGCTGTCGTACTTTGCACCGGTACTTATCTGAAAGCCCGCTGTCTCTACGGAGATGTAGTCAACCACACCGGACCGAACGGACTGCAGGCAGCCAATCATCTGACGGATTCCCTGGTTGCAAATGGAGTAGAAATGTTCCGTTTCAAGACAGGTACGCCTGCCCGCATTGATAAACGTTCTGTTGATTTTTCAAAAATGCAGGAACAGCTTGGTGATGAGAGAGTTGTACCTTTCTCATTTACAACGAATCCGGATGATGTTCAAATTGATCAGGTAAGCTGCTGGCTTACTTATACCAATGAAAAAACACATGAGATCATCCGTGAAAATCTAAGCCGATCTCCACTTTTTTCCGGTATGATCGAAGGAACCGGTCCACGTTATTGTCCGTCTATCGAAGACAAAGTGGTAAAATTTGCTGATAAAGACCGTCATCAGGTATTTATTGAACCCGAGGGCATTCACACAAATGAAATGTATATCGGTGGTATGTCCAGCTCCCTCCCGGAAGATGTACAGTACGCAATGTACCACACCGTACCTGGATTGGAAAATGTCAAGATTGTAAGGAATGCGTACGCAATTGAGTATGACTGCATCAATCCGCGACAGCTCTATCCATCTCTGGAGTTTAAAGAAATTTCCGGTCTGTTCAGTGGTGGACAGTTTAATGGAAGTTCCGGATACGAGGAAGCTGCCGCGCAGGGACTGATTGCCGGAATTAATGCAGCCATGAAAGTAAAGGGCAGAGAGCCTTTGATTCTGGATCGTTCCGAATCTTACATTGGTGTATTGATTGACGATCTGGTCACAAAAGAAAATCATGAGCCATACCGTATGATGACCTCACGTGCCGAGTACAGGCTGCTGCTCCGTCAGGATAACGCGGATCTGCGTCTGACAAAACACGGCTATGACGTAGGTCTGATCCCGCAGAAACGCTATGATTACGTAGTGGAAAAGGAACAGCTGATTGAGCAGGAGGTACAACGTGTGGAAAATGTACATTTAGGTGCCTCCGGCCCGGTTCAGGTATTAATGGCCAAGTATAACAGCCAGCCATTAAATACAGGTACTACACTTGCAGAATTAATTCGCCGTCCGGAACTGAATTATGATATTCTTGCCCCGGTAGACCCGGAGCGTCCGGAACTGACAGAAGATGTCCGCGAACAGGTAAATATCAATATTAAATATGATGGATATATCAAGCGCCAGATTAAGCAGGTAAAACAGTTTAAAAAACTGGAAAGCAAAAAACTGCCGCCAAACTTTGATTACAATCAGATCAGTGGCCTGCGCATGGAAGCACAGCAGAAACTGAATCTGTATCAGCCGATCTCCATTGGACAGGCTTCCCGTATCTCCGGTGTATCTCCGGCAGATATTTCTGTCATTTTAGTATATCTGGAACAGTTACATTATCAGCAGAAACAGAAAGGCGAACAGGATAAATAAGCCCATGAGTTATGATCTGACATACTTTAAACACGGTCTGGAAGAACTGCATGTGTCTCTGACAGCCGAACAGACAGAACAGTTTTTACAATACTATGAAATGCTGGTAGAAAAGAATAAAGTCATGAATCTTACCGGCATTACAGAATTTGAAGAAGTCATTAAAAAACATTTTCTCGATAGCCTTTCTCTGATTCGAATGATTCCGGATCTGGCTGATCAGAATTTTAAAATTATTGATCTTGGAACCGGCGCAGGATTTCCAGGGCTTCCATTGAAGATTGCATTCCCAAATCTGGAGATTACTTTGATGGACTCACTGAACAAACGAATCAACTTCCTGAATGAAGTGATCGATACCCTGGGCTTACAGAAAGTTACTGCAGTACACGGAAGAGCTGAAGAGATGGCTGCCAATACCGCACACAGACAGCAGTATGATCTCTGCGTTTCACGCGCAGTTTCCAATCTGGCAGTTTTGACAGAGTATTGCCTTCCATTTGTTGCAAAAGGTGGCATGTTCGTATCCTATAAATCTGCAGACTCTGATGCAGAAATTCAGGAAGCAAAAAAAGCAATTTCCATTCTTGGCGGAAAGCTTGGTAAGATTGATAAATTTGAATTACCGGATTCCAATCTGGGAAGAGCACTGGTTTGTATCAATAAGATAAAAGATACCCCAAAAAAGTATCCGAGAAAAGCAGGTACACCGGCGAAGTTGCCACTCAAATAAGATTTATAAAAGGAACCGTAGAAATGTTTCACGTGAAACATTTCTACGGTTCCTTTTATATCATTTTATGCATGAAGAAATATATTTACCAGATGTACAAATTTATCCGGTGCTTCCATCTGCGGAAGACAAGTTGTATTCGGAATATATGCAGCTTCAATCGCCGGATTGAATTCTTTGTAATCATTGATTACATCTTCAATAAATGGATGTTCTTTGCCACCAATCAGACAAATGCTATTGTTGATCTTCTTGATAGCAGATACAACATTAACATTTGTATAATAACTCTTAATGCTTGCCAATAAATACTTTCCGCCACCATCTCCAATATGTGCAGCTTGGTAATATGTTTGAATTATTTTCTCAGAAACTAAATGTCCCTTGTAGTAATAATTATTTACAAAAGCATCAATAATACGGTTTTTGCTTACTTCCATATTGTAAATAAAGGTTCCGATAATCGGAAGTTCAATCAGAAACTTCAGCATATTTTTTCTACGACCGGGAGCTTTTGCCAATTCATATAAATCTGTCGGGCAGACACCCATGATGTGGTCATAATATTTTGCTTCCATTTGGCATCCCATTACTACAAAGGAGAGAGAATCTCCAGTTGCAATAACATCCGTTTTTTCACCAATCACAGTTGGAATAAACTCATTGAGTAACTGCACATATAGATAATTCGTGTATGTCATATTTGGCTTTTCAGAACGGCCACATCCTAACAAGTCAATCGCATAAACAGTATGATTTTCGGCAAGCTTTTTAATAACTGCCTTCCATTCATAGGATGATGATGTAGGATCCAAATCATGAATCAATAAAATTGGTTTTCCTTTACCGTTTTTTGTATAATAAATATTTCCATATTTCCAATGATAATATTTTCCACCACCTGGCAGATGATCTGTCATATGTGAGAATACACTGATCAGCTTATTTATAATGACAAGCAGACCAGCTACAATACATAATAATAACGCTGAATTCTTAATATGTTTTTTCATCTATAAACCCCTTTCGCATTGATCTATTCACTCGTCTTAATATTTATATTATAATCCATAGACGGTTCAGATACAAACACTTTTTCATGTTTCACACTTTTTTAAAATGTTTCACGTGAAACATCTTCTTTTCTTCTAAATATAATAGATTTCCCATTAATACATTTAAGTATTTATTTATTTTAACCAATTTTTCATAAATGTTTCACGTGAAACATTGTTTTTCTCTGGATATCTATTTTAAAAAGTGATATACTCGTCTAAGTAATACAAAATATGTTTTACATATAAATCAGAAACCCTTTTATGTAAAACAGGCACATATTATAATTGGAAAGAAGTATTCTTATTCTTCCTGTATTATAATATGCAAAGAGTATAAATTGACAGGAACGAGGAAAAGTATGGGAAGAATTATCGCAATCGCAAATCAGAAGGGCGGTGTTGGAAAGACAACGACAGCAATCAATCTTTCCGCATGTTTAGCAGAGGCCGAGAAACACGTACTCACCATTGATATGGATCCCCAGGGAAACACCACCAGTGGACTTGGTGTAGACAAAAACAACTGTGAAAACACAATTTATCAGTTGCTTTTGGGAGAATGTACCTTTGAAGAAGCACTGGTTCATACAGAATTTGATTATCTGGATCTGATTCCATCTAATGTAAATCTGGCTGGTGCAGAAATCGAATTATTAAACGTAGAAAATCGTGAATATGTACTTCGAAATGAAATCGAAAAGGTAAAAGATAACTATGATTTTATCATTATTGATTGCCCTCCTTCCTTAAATATGCTGACTGTAAACGCTATGACAACTGCTTCCACTGTATTAGTGCCTATTCAATGTGAATATTATGCATTAGAAGGACTTTCACAGCTGATGTACACTATCAATCTGGTACAGGAACGGTTAAATCCATCTCTTCACATGGAAGGTGTTGTATTTACCATGTATGATGCTCGCACCAACCTTTCTCTTCAGGTTGTAGAGAATGTCAAAGAAAATCTGGACACTACCATCTATAAGACAATTATTCCACGAAATGTACGTTTGGCAGAGGCTCCAAGTCACGGAAAACCAATTAACGTATACGACAGCAAATCAACCGGAGCGGAAAGCTATCGCTTACTGGCACAGGAAGTAATTGACAGAGAGAAAGAGGACAAATAAGATATGGCAGCAAAAAAAGGAGGACTGGGTAAGGGATTAGATTCCCTTCTCGTCAATAAAGTAGGTACTGATCACGCAACGACAGCAACCAAAGAAAAAGCTGTGAGTACAGCAAAAAAGAAAAGTACCAAGAAAGAACTTACAGAAACACCAGATACTATGATAAAAATATCTCTGGTAGAACCAAACCGAGAACAGCCGCGTAAACATTTTGATGAAGACGGCCTACTGGAACTGGCAGAATCCATCAAACAATACGGTATTCTCCAACCATTACTTGTTCAGGACAAAAATGGATATTACGAGATTATTGCCGGAGAACGTCGTTGGAGAGCTGCAAAACTGGCTGGTTTGAAGGAAGTTCCGGTCATTGTACGCAATCTGAATGAGCAGCAGATCGTAGAAATTTCACTGATTGAAAATATTCAGCGTGAAAATTTGAATCCGATTGAGGAAGCACAGGCATTTCGCAGATTAATGGAAGAATTTCATTTAAAACAGGACGAAATCGCCGAAAGAGTATCCAAGAGCAGAACAGCAGTAACCAACTCTATGCGTTTACTGAAATTATCCAAACAGGTTCAGCAGATGGTCATCGATGAAATGATTTCCACTGGTCACGCACGTTGCCTGATCAGCATTGAAAATGAAGAACTGCAACATCAGATTGCACTCCGTATTTTTGATGAAAAACTCAGTGTACGTGAAACTGAAAAACTGGTAAGGAAATTATTACAGGAAAAGGATACTCCACCAAAAAAAGAAAAGGATCCTGTATTATCCGCTATTTATGCCGATCTGGCTGAACAGATGAAACGAATTTTCGGCACCAAAGTAGAAATTCATCAAAAAAATGATGAAAAAGGAAAAATTGAAATTGAATATTACTCACAGGAGGAATTAAACCGTCTGATTGAGCTTATTCAGAGCATTCAGTAACCCAACAACCCCTGGAGAACATCAGAACATAGATCTGCATATGAAGAAATAAAGCGGACATTCGAAGAAAATATGCCAGTAAAACGGACATTTGATGCATATCTCGTCGCAAGTCTCGCATGCGTTCGACTTGAGTCTGATTGTTCTTAATATCTTAAGACAAGCGAGGATAAACAATTGGATTATTTAAAATTACATATTGAAGATCTGACCGGCATTAGTCTGGATGTAATCACAGCCGGTCTTGCAGCTCTTGTTTTAATTCTGATCATCATTATGATTATAAACGGAGTTAAAATGCGTAAGCTGAAGAAACGATACGAAGCATTTATGAGTGGCAAAAATGCTGCATCTTTGGAAAATACCTTAGTGAAACGCCTGAACCAGGTCGATGAACTGATTGCTTCCGACGAAGAAACACAGAAGAAAGTACAGATGGTACTCGATCACTTAGACAATACCTACCAGAAAGTTGGTCTGGTAAAATATGATGCGTTCAATGAAATGGGTGGCAAATTATCCTTCTCCCTGGCATTACTAAACCGTAAAAACAATGGATTTATCATCAATGCAATGCACAGCAGGGAGGGCTGCTACACTTATATCAAAGAAATTATTGACGGACATTCTGTCATTATGCTTGCAGAGGAAGAAAAAGAAGCACTCGACATGGCACTGACAGATACTTATGAACAGGAAAAATAATCTATGATACATACATTTTTAAGATCCATCGGATTTCGCGATCTTACAAAAAATGCAGAACTGTACCCGGTACTGGAATCGATTTTAAATTGTCCGGACGAGCAGACCGTCGTAGCTGACGAATACGGAAACGAATTTGCATGTTTTTCCAAAAGTTTTGGCAATGACATTGGCATCACCGTATGTGGAAACTTCATCAACGATAATGAATTTCGTATGGAATATTATTATCCATACCTTCATGGTTCTCAGATTACGACCAATGAGACCATTGAAATTGAACGCCACGCAGGCAAAGAAGCTTTTGCCGGGATCTGTGATGAATTAAAATTGGGTGTTACTCTGATTTTTTATATTGAGAACATCGCAGATATCCTTCATGAGAAAAAATATGCGTTCCACACCTCTCAGGGTCCGGAAAATGCCGTATTGGCTGGTCTATCCACCGGCGGAAAAATCCTGCTGCCTGTCATCAAAACAAGTAAACAGCTGGCAAACAAAGAAAAATCTTCGGAGCAGCGTCTGAATCTGATGAAGCAGGCCCGGGATGGCAACAAAGGTGCTATGGAAAATCTGACCATGAATGACATGGATCTATATTCGTCACTTTCCAGACGTATCATGAAGGAAGATGTCCTTTCCATCGTAGAAAGCAGCTTCATTCCATACGGTATCGAAAGTGATCAATATGTTATCCTCGGAGAAATTTTGAATTTCTATGAGACAGAAAACAATCTGAGCAATGAAAAACTCTGGATTCTGACACTGAACTGCAATAATCTGATCTTTGATATCTGCATCAATCAGAAAGACCTGCTTGGCGAACCTGAAGTAGGACGCCGCTTTAAAGGCAGAATCTGGCTGCAGGGACATGTCAACTACGAATATTAAATAAAGTATTTCCTGGATACACAGACCACATAAAAACAAATACAGGAAATATTTTTTAATACCGGGATGTCATCCGGCATCCTTATTGCATCCAAAAATACCGGGAACTCTGATATGTTAGTCAGACTCCTGGTATTTATGCTTTGGATCATTTACAACATTTACAATATTCATTTACAATTATTATGTGTATGCTTGCAGAAATCTGTTTTGTCTGTTATGATAGAGAAGTTGATAATCTAATATATGGCCGAAGGGAAAATTCCCGACCCCAGTAAAATCGGGGTGTTGCGGCATGTGTCGTCATAGCTCAGCTGGATAGAGCACTCGCCTCCTAAGGTTGCGTTACAACGGTCACCTTGGAAAAACTTCATACAGGATTCAAGTTCGAATTTCTTCGGGCTTAGTCATAAAACCAGCCATGTCTCAGTAGCTCAGTTGGATAGAGCACACGCCTCCTAAGCGTGGGGTCGGAGGTTCAAATCCTCTCTGGGACGC
>CAKRKO010000083.1 GCA_934358495.1 uncultured Eubacterium sp.
GGACTTCTTCCTCTACTGCTTCTACAACAACAACTTCAAGACAGACGTCCTTGGATTCAAGAAATCTACCAAGACAAAATCAAATCTCGGTATCTGGGCGATTGAAAAACTGCGTGGAGTTGCGCATAAAGCATTGGAAGAAAGTAAGCATTTCACACCGCCGGCAAATATTTACGAAACTGCAAAAAATGCAGAATCCATTGTATCTCACGGTAACCAGACCGGTGAGGGATGGTTCCTGACCGGCGAGATGGTGGAGCTGATCAACTCCGGTGTCAACAACATTGTATGCTGTCAGCCGTTTGCCTGCCTGCCAAACCACATCGTTGGTAAAGGTGTTATCAAAGAACTGCGCCATCAGTATCCGATGTCCAATATCGTGGCTATCGACTTTGATCCGGGTGCCAGCGAGGTAAACCAGCTGAACCGTATCAAACTGATGCTGTCAACTGCTCAGAAAAATCTGAAAAAATTGAACGCTTAGAAAAATTTCTTTTGTGGCTATAATTTAATATTTGAAATGAAATCGAGAAATCCTTCTACGACCGCTAGCCGTTCGCTACCCTCGTTTTGCTTCGGTTTTATCGCGCTCACTTCCAATTCCGATAAAAGCTGGTCGTTTCCCGCTCGCGCAAAACTCGCAAAACTCAGTCGCTTACTGAATCGCTTGTCACAGAAGAATTTCTCGATTTCTATTTACACAGTAATATATTCCCCCTTACTACCTCTACCGCTTAGTGCTCTACACACTTGAATCAGGGGAATGCTTACTCTGCGTTCGAATACGTAAATGGCGCGCCCGGCGATTTTTTCTTGGCATGCGATTGTTAGCAGACAAGACAAAATCACCGGGTGCGCCTTCATAGAATTATATTTATTTTTTCATATTAACTATTTTAAGAGCTCCGCGCTTACATGCTCAAGTTCTGCGCGAATCTGAATATGCTGCGGACATGCTTCCTCGCATTTTCCACATTTTACGCATTCATTTGCACGTTTCAGTCCATGACCTCCTACCAGCCAGTTTTCCTGATGTAACGCCATGTCTTTATCGCTGTACAATGTCAGAGAATTCATCGCTGTGAAGGAACCTGAAATACCAATCTGCATCGGACAGACTTTTGCACAGTAATTACAGGTTGTACATGGAATCAACGGAATTTTATTCAGTTCTTCCTGCGCCTGTTTTAAGGTCTGCAGCTGAGCATCATTTAATCCATTAAAATCTTTCATATAGAACAGGTTATCTTTCATCTGCTCTACGTTGCTCATGCCGGATAATACGGTAATTACGCCTTCAAGATTTGCCGCAAAACGAACAGCCCAGGATGCAACGGATGACTCCGGCTCTGCATCTTTTAATATTTTTACAACGGATTCCGGAGGAGTGGCAAGCATACCACCCTTCACAGGCTCCATGATGATAACCGGTTTGTCATATTTTCTTGCTACTTCATAACAGCCTCGAGACTGAATTGCCGAATTCTCCCAGTCTGCATAATTAATCTGAAGCTGCACAAATTCCATTTCAGGGTGTTCTCTTAAAATTGCTTCCAATTCTTCCGGTGTGGAATGGAAAGAAAAACCTACATGTTTTATCAGGCCTGCTGCTTTTTTCTCCGCCACCCAGTTCCACATATCAAATTTATCAAAATATTTTGTTCTTGCCTCGCCCAGATTGTGCAGCAGATAAAAATCAAAATATCCTGCACCGGTCTGCTTTAAAGAAATATCAAACTGTGCATATGCTTCTTCTTTTGTCTTGCAGTTGATCCATGCCGCATTTTTTGTTGCAAGCTGGTAGCTTTCACGCGGATAGCGCTCTACCAAAGCCTGACGAATTGCATCCTCGGAACCTGCATATGCCCATGCGGTATCAAAATAAGTAAATCCTGCATCCATAAACAGATCTACCATCTCTTTGGTCTGCTCCACATCAATGACGCCATCGGTCTGCGGCAGACGCATCAGACCAAATCCAAGTTTTCGAATATCTTCCCCCAAATAACTCATAGTCTCTTTTCCTTTCTATTCTGTCAAGCCACCTATATAGGTGGAGTCATCTCACATCTGATATAATCTTCTGCTATATTCTTTTCTACATCATCCTGTGTAGAATTCTGTGCATTTATATTTACTGTTTTTCCAGAAACGTCGACTGCTGTTTTCTTCAGTTTTTGAATACGATTCTCCACCGAATCTGCAGTCGCCATTATACGTCGTTCATCCATAAATTCCTGTGCCTGTTCATCTGATAAAACTTCACATATCATTTCTTTCACATCCACCAGATTTTCAAACGGAATCCAGTCATAGAATCTGACCAGTTTTAACTGTTCCTCATGATGTCGTTTAAACGGTTTGCAGACAATACCGCGCTCTGCACGGATTTCTCCTGACATCTTATCATATCCAAGAGAAGAACCACTGTCAAAAATCGGGGCAAATCCCATCCACTCCAGATTTTTTGCATTTCGAATCAGTCCGAAATTGTTCAAATGCCGATCCTCATTTGCAATCAGATAATCGACAACTATCATGCGATCCAAATCAGACACCACATTGATTCCCGTACCTTCACAGCAATTTACAAAATGCTGATACACCGATGTACTGTTGTCTTTTTTCTGTGTCTGCATCAGACGCCATGCACTGACAAGTTCCGTATCTTTTGTAATAAAATCCTCACAAATACTATACGGAGCACCTTCACTCCAGACTACCTTGTATGGAATATGCTTTACTCCAAGTCTTTTCATCACTTCAGATGCGATCACCTCATTAAATGGCTGCTGTCGAAACGGATTGCTTCCACCTTTTATCAAACAACGCTTTCCATTGATAATCTTCCAACGCTTTTTCAGGCAGCCATCAGATGTGTTATCTGGGGAACTAAAATCAAACTCAGGTTTTTTTTTCGGACTTCCAAACAATACATCACCCATATCATCCGAAAAATCATTGTCAAAAAAATTTACCTGTTCCCAGGTCAACGTCGTATTTTCAGGCTTTATCCAGTACTGATCCGACAAACTCAATCCAAAGCATCGCACCAGAAGCATTTTGGTATCTGCTATTTCCAATGTTTCCAATGCTTCCCTGACACCTGATCGACTCGCCGGAATCGAACGGTCTGTCCACCAATGGTTAAATGCCGCTCGATCCACTACACCTTTTCTCACAGAAACTCCCACTGGTAAATGCTCCGGTCGATATACATTATTTATTTTTATGATAAATCCACTGGCATCATCTAATTCCAGCTCTGTCACTGGCAGATTTTGATGCATAAATGTATAATTCATCTGCAAACACTCCATCTTAATATAGGTATTTTTATAGTATCATCCAAAATAAGGGGCGTCAATCTGTCAATGGATAAAAGTATATGAAAAACTGCCCGCATCTTCGATACGGACAGCTTTTTTGTCTAGCGCGTATTCTTTTTTGTAATCCCCTCCCATACTCGATTGATTATTTTTTTAAATGGGTATGCAATTTACTGTACGATTCCGCACTCCAGACACTCTTTTCCAATGAGCTGCACTGCATAGCGCTCCAGTTTGATACAGTCCGCTTTCGGGGCTCTTTTTCTTGTTTTTCCTAACATATAACACAGATATACTTTTCCGATTGTTATATTTTTATTTTGAAAACGAAATCCATATCGCTCCGGATGCTCAATCGCATCGCAAAATCTGGCATAACACTTTGCATCTGCCCGCAGGGTTTCTCCGGCATTCTCATAAATCTGTCCTACCATACGGCTCATGCCATCCACATAGCATTCTACAAATTCATCATCCGTCAGTTTTTCATGCTCTGCAAGCTCCAGTTTTTCCCTTACTGCCTCACCAAACAGATGAATGTTCTGGTCAATGAGATCTACAAAATACTGATACGTGTTTTCCTTTTTTGATGCGAATATCATAGTGTGCCTCCTCATACGTCTTCTTTTTACTGGCAATTTTTATGTAAGAGCTACATGTTCCACATCACATATAGCCCTGATTATTTTTATATTGCCAGTGCACAAACTGAGATCAGTGTAGTTACGATCCAGCCAGATGCATAATATGCCATAAACTGTACACCGGTATGGATTCCATAATGGTTGTTTAAGAATCCACCAAATACACCGATTACCAGTGCAGTGATAATACCAAATAAACCTGCCTCATGGAAAGCCAGCATACAAACCAGTCCCATAAATGCGCCGATCAGTGCCTCATGACTGATGGAACGGAACATCTTTTCAGACCACTTACGGGCTTTTTTGATTGCCATCGGATATGCAAACATACAACCGAAGATAATACCGATAAATCCGTAAATGAAGTAATCTGACATGGTCAGATAATCATGTAAATTAATCTGGTTGAATAACGGAGATGCCGGCCCTAAAGCTACCGGACTCAGCGGCAAACCAAATGCGATCATCGGGATCAGAAGTTCTCCCAGATAAGTTGCATTGGAAACCGCATCCTGTACACCAAGGGTTGTGGTGACACGGTCAAATAACTCTTTCTTTCTGGATGCTACCAGCTCACCCAGCATAACCGTCATACCAACCGGGGAAAATGTAAATGTGCAGGCTGAAATTGCAGAACAGCCGGCAACGTAACCTATGGATGATTTACCAAAAAATTTAAACGGGTTCGGGAAAAACGGCATTTTTTCTTTGGAATCCGGAGCAAGCCAGATTTCTGTCGGTTTTTCCCTGCGGTTCTCCGCACGTTTTGCAGGAATCATAATGTTGAAGATTTCTGCGATCATCGGGCCAATCGTAATTCCCATGAAAATAGATGTAAATAATGTCTTACCTACTGCTTCTGTGGAAATTCTCTGCAATCCCTGAATCAGGAACGCAAACGGAACCAGTGCTGCCACTGCTCCGATCTTCGCCTGTGACATAAATGCGATGACGCATGCCGCAATGGTAAAGATCAGTCCGCTGTACTGTGTGATAATATCGCTTAATGGTGCCAGAATCTGTGCAAACAGAATAGCGATCGGTAAACCGATCAGGGATCCGATCAGGGATCCGGCGGACATTTTTCGCATGGAAATATGCGGAATACCAAGTTTTTTACCGATGTTACTGTTTTCTACCATCGGTACTGCCATGGTGGAACCCGGAAGAGCCGCCATCGCTGTCGGTATCGTATGTGTGATCTGCATGGCAACCAGAATTGCTATAAACCATGCAAAAATAACAACCGGTTCAAATCCCATTAAGACAAGGATCAGGGTAATTGGTGCCATGGTCGCTGTCTCGTCTGTACCAGGGATAATTCCGATAATGGAGAAGATGATTCCTCCGATAATTGAAACAATAATTGCCTGTATAATCAGCATGTTGTCTACCTCCTATGCATCTTTTTTGCTCTGACCTCCCGCCAGTTCTCTGTATTCCGGCTTGTAATTGTTTGCTCCTTCCGGAATCAGTGCCAACAGACCGTACAGTTCCAGATCTTCCAGTTCTTTGATTACATCCGGTCCGACCTTTGTCAGTGCCTCGCCTTCCTCTTCCGGTGTCATATGTGCGTATTCCAGTACTTCTGCAATATCTGTCGTACTGTCAAGTTCCGCAACAAGACGTTTCGGTCGGAAGGATTTCGCAGAGATTACGGCTGCAATAAAGCAGCCGGCAATCCCTACAAAAAGAGCATATCCTTTCGCAAGATTCTCTTCAATCGTTCCCATACTCATGAAGATCTTACGTCCGATCAGGTAGAAACACATGGTAAAAATAACCCCTAAGATAATCGATATTGCCAATTCCTTGATATTAACGGTATCTCCCCATACTTCCGTCAACACTTTTTCTTTTTTCTCAGGTTCAGTATTCATAAATACGCTCCTCCTGTATTTTTGTTTTATTTTCAATATGTCACATATTATTTGCTGTATTTTTCAAACAGTTCCTGTGCATATTCCAGACGAACTTTTTTCTCAGAAACCATCTGTTTTACGATTGCTTCCAGAACTTCGCCTTTTGCGCCTACGGTAGATGCCAGATTTCTTGCATGCAGTGACATATGGCCTCTCTGGATACCTTCTGTCGCAAGTGCTTTCATCGCTGCCATGTTATTTGCCAGACCTACTGCTGCAATGATCTGTCCCAGTTCTGCTGCTGTCTTAATGCCAAGCATTTTTACAGCTACCTGTGCGGTCGGATGAATCTTTGTCGCTCCACCTACTAATCCAACTGCCATCGGCATCTCGATTGTTCCAATCAGATCACCATTTGCATCTTTCTCCCAAGTTGTCAGGGAAGTGTATCTGCCATTTCTGCTTGCATAAGAATGTGCGCCTGACTCGATGGCACGGGTATCATTTCCTGTTGCCAGAACAACCGGGATAATTCCGTTCATAATTCCTTTGTTGTGTGTTGCTGCACGATATGGATCTGCTGCTGCAAAGGCATAAGCGTTCAACATCTTATCTACGACTTCTTCGCCACCGATTGCTTCTTTTTTAAATACAGCACGGGCTGTTACTAATCTGTGATCTGCAAGGTTGGATAAAATACGGAGTTCTGCTGTTCCGCCGGTAATTTCCTCCAGATACGGTGCGACTGCTTCTGCCATTGTATTAACTGCATTTGCACCCATTGCATCCAGTGTATCAACCAGCAGATGAACGATCACCATCGGACCAACCATGGAATCAATGACACGTACTTCCACATCTCTTGCTCCGCCGCCAAATTTCACAAGTACCGGATCTTTCTCATTACACTTTTGGATAATTTCATCTTTGTGCTCCAGGATCATGCTCTTTGCTGCAAACGGTGTCGGAACATTCAAAAGCTGAATCTGAGAGATCATCACTGTTCCGGAGGAATGTGTCGTAAATCCACCGCCAACGCGCGCCATTTTTGCTGCGTTTGTGCAGGCAGCAACTACGGAAGGTTCCTCGGAAACCATCGGGATAACATAATCTTTTCCGTTGATCTGAAAGTTGATTGCTACGCCAAGAGGAAGTGCAAAACGTCCGATTACATTCTCGATCATATGATCCGCCTTGTCCATATCCAGACTGTCCGCATCCTGCAGCACTTTCTGGTCTTCTTCTGTCAGATTTGCAAACTCTGCAACTTCTTTCATTCTGTCTTCAACTGATAATTTGAAAAATCCTGAATATTTACTTGTTTTCATTGTCTTATTCTCCTTTACCCTTACCGATACAAATTACTGATGTATTTCTCTCTATTTTCTAAAATTTATAAATGATTTGCTGTTTCTTGTCTCTTTCTCAAAACACACTATCGAATGGAGCTTGTAAATGAACTTAATTCTCTTCCCAAAATACGTTCTACCATCGTTGCTATTTTATAACATTTCTGCTCATCAATACCAGTCTCAATTCCCATCTGATTCAGCATTGTCACAAAATCACAGGTCTCTACCAGACCGGTTCTGCGTGTGTCAAAATAATAGTCTCCGATTCCTTTTACCGGAACGTTATCAACGATATTTGCCACCTGACCACCAATGCCACCCATGGAACAGTCAAACATTGTCACGCCGGCTTCCATGGCTGCATAGTAGGCTGTTAAGCCCATGCCTCTGATATCATGTACGTGGAAACTGTGGGCAGCTGTATCCGGATATTTGTCCAGTACCGTGGAAAAATATTCAAATACTTTCGCCGGATCTGCAATTCCATCCGGATCGGAATGTTCGATCTCATCGAATCCGATATCAAAGCATCTGTCACAGAATTCATAGGCCTTTTCCAATGGCACTTCCCCCTGAATCGGACAGCCAAAAATGGTACCGATGTTTGCAAATACTTTTTTAACCCCATGATCATGTAAAAACTTTACATTCTTTTCTGCTTCTGCAAACAGTTCTTCGTGTGTACGGTTCATATTTTTTCTGGCGTATGCTTCACTGGTTGCAAGCTGTCCGCATAAGACACGGTCAATCTGCGCTCCGTCTTCCAGGGCCTGAACAGTACGCTCACATGCTTTTGTATTCAATGCCAGCACGGTATACTCTACATTTTCATTCTTTGGCAGTCCCTTTAATACCGCCTCGATATCCTTAAACTGCGGAACATATTTGATATGACTGAAGGTTCCGACTTCGAACTTGGTAAATCCCGCATCAATCAGTTTATTTGCGATCCAGAGCTTTGCTTCTGTCGGGACAAACATTTCCTCATGCTGGAAACCATCTCTTAAAGTAACATCCATCACTTCCACTTTTTTTGGTAGTTTCATCTGTTCTTCTCCTTTTCTATCTTCCTGCAGGTTTGTGACCTATTATATTGCAAAGCCGATGCCAGTTTAGTTATCATATATCTTAAGCAAGCAACTGATGCGCATTTATGTTTGTTTTTTCTTAAAAGTATGCAAATTTATTTCGTATTCCATGTTTTTAAGACAAAAAAAGGAACATGACAATTCCATCATATTCCTTTTCTGACTATTTTCATTTTTGTTCAGTGTCATTTTTGGCACTTCATTATCGCGTGCAAGTGCCATTTGTGACATATATGCCATTTGTGGCACTGTTCTGTTTTTTTTGTATTCTTTTTCTACTCAGGATAAGCCATACTCTGACAATTTCCGGTAAAATGTCCGTCTGGATACTTTCAATTCCTGAATTACCGCATTGCGATCCCCATTGCAGCGTTCCAGCGCTGTTGCAATCACAAGCTTCTCATAAGCTTCTACCTGTTCCTTCAAGCTGTCGAAATGCATTCCATCCTCCAGCTGTAAAAGATTACTTCGCTGAGTTTCCTGCTGCATGGTTTTTTCAGCAGATATACCGGAAATATGTTCCGGCAAATCTCCGGATCCGATGGAATCCGACATCGCCAATACCACTGCGCTTTCTACCACATTCCTAAGTTCCCGGACATTTCCCGGCCACTTATAATTCATCAGTGCCTGATAAGCACTTTCTTTCAAATGTTTTTCTTTCTGGTATTTGTGATTAAATATATCCAGAAATTCATTCGCCAATAAAATTACATCACTACCGCGTTTTCTGAGAGGTGGTATTTCTATAGAAATAACATTTAATCGGAAATACAGATCCATTCGAAATGTTCCATTCTCAATCATCTGCTCCAATGGCTGATTTGTCGCCGCGATCACACGCACATCTATTGGAATACTTTTCTGTCCACCAACTTTTTCAATCTCACCTTCTTGAAGCACACGTAACAATTTTGCCTGCATTGCCATTGGCAGATCTCCAATCTCATCCAGAAAAATCGTTCCTCCATGTGCCAGCTCAAACTTACCGGCGCGTCCGCCTTTTTTCGCACCAGTGAAAGAACCTTCCTCATAACCAAACAGCTCACTTTCAATCAGGGCTTCCGGTATTGCCGCACAGTTTACCTTAATAAATGGTTTGTTACTTCTGGAACTATTTTCCTGTACAATTTTACAGATTACTTCTTTTCCGGTTCCATTCTCACCACGAATCAGCACCGATGCATCTGTAGCCGCCACCATCATCGCTTTTCGTATACAGTTCCGATACACTTCACTCTCTCCGATAATATGATTCGTTTTCAAAAAATCTCTGGCACGGATCTCCTGATTGTATTCTTCTGCCACCTGAGAAATACGCTGCACCTCACTGGTCAGATGATTCAGCTCCGTAATATCCGTAAACAGAGAACACGCCCCTATGAACTCTCCCTGCTGATACAATGGAAACATATTTACCGATACATATTTCTGCACTGACTGAATCAACTGTTTTTCACGACGTTTTGGCTTCTGTGTTTCCAATACTTCCAAAAGAGCTGCATCTTTTTCAATCTGATTCATATAACGACCGATAATTTTTCCCGGCGCGACATTCAAAATATCCGAATAAGCTGGATTTACATAGAAAATCCGACTTTCTTTGTCCACCGCAATCACGCCAATACTCAGATGCTCCAGAATCTGAGCCATATCCAGCGTCTGATTCCACTGATAAATAAAACGCAGACGCTCCACCTGAATAGCTCCCAGCATTTCGCCATTTTCATCCACAATACCGATATATTTTTCTTCTGTATTCAGTACACGCTGATCAATATCCCGGATTCGAATTCCTGCTGGAAGAAAACTCTTTGTCTCAACATTCTTTCGATTCGGGTTCATAAAACGCGTAATTTCCATTGTTCCCACCAACTTTCTATCTTCTGCCTTTATTTTTAATCCACCTGTAGTGTTACCACAACTTCAACAGTCGAATTGCCTTCCCCGCCAGCTTATACGTCACGTTTTCCAATTCTTTTGACGCATTCTTCAGTTCCTTTCGAATTGGAATCCCCTGCGGACAGTGCTGTTCACATTTTCCGCAGCCCACGCACTGGGATGCACTGGTCGGTGTCTGACGAAAAATCGTACACTGCATATATCCCTTTCGGGCCGTCTTTTTATTTTCACTGTAGATTAGATTATAAAAACTGAATGTACCCGGGATATCCACGTTTTTCGGACATGGCATACAATAACCGCAGCCGGTACAACCTACTTTCATGCTGTGGTTGATGGCATGCCTTAATTCATTGACAAAAGCAACCTCATCTTCCGTAAATGCCCCTGCCTGCGTCTCAGATGCGATCCGACAGTTCTCCCGTATCATCTCAATAGAATTCATGCCGGAAAGTACCATTGTGACTTCCGGCTGATTCCAGAGCCAGCGAAATGCCCATTCTGCTGCACTGCGTCCGGATGGATGTGCTGCCACTTTCTGTTTTGCTTCTTCCGGCAGCAGATTCACCAGCTTGCCGCCCCGCAGCGGTTCCATGATCATCACCGGAAGTCCCTTTGCCGCAGCATACTGTAATCCTTTTCGTCCCGCCTGACTGTTTTCATCCAGATAATTATACTGGATCATACAAAAATCCCAGTCATAGGCATCCACCAGCTCACAGAAATCCTTGGTATTGCCATGATAGGAAAATCCAATCCGGTGAATCTCCCCGGAAGCTTTCTTCTTCGCGATCCATTCCTCGATGCCAAGACCTTTTAGTTTTTCCCATGTTTCCAGATTGGTCAGCATATGCATCAGGTAAAAGTCAATATAATTTGTCCTCAGTCTGCGTAGCTGCTCCTGAAACGTCTTTTCCAGACCTGCTGCTGACTTGATCAGATAATGCGGCAGTTTATCTGCAATGTAAATCTGCTCCCGGCAGTGGTTTTTTTCAAAAATCTTTCCCATGGCCTCTTCACTGCCGCTGTAAATATATGCGGTATCAAAATAATTGACACCAAGTTTCATGGCCTCCAGAATCTCAGCTTCTGCTTTTTCCAGATTAATTCTTCCATTTTCTTTTGTAAATCGCATGCAACCATAAGCCAACATGGATACTGGATTTTTTTCTTTGTCATATCGATATTGCATATTCATGCTCCTAATTTGCAAGTGATTCGCTAGTTTGCTTATCTCAGTCGAGAAGACTCCCACTTCTGCAAGTGGTGAGTAATAACAAGTCTTTCTCAGTGGGAGTACAATCTC
>CAKRKO010000084.1 GCA_934358495.1 uncultured Eubacterium sp.
GTCACTTTAGACAGTGTAAACATAACCATCTGGAATGGAACGATCATTGCAAATACAAACAGATAATACAATACTGTGGATAATTTACATGTAACTCTTGTAATCCACCATGCAGCCATGGAAGTCAAAAGCACAATCACGATTACAGAGCAGATGGTAATAAAAGCAGATCTTCCGGCTGCTACCAGCAGTCCTGTTTTCTGAATACCATTCACATAATTGTACATTCCGGAAAAAGTATCCGAATTTGGCAATGCGAACGGTGCATCACTGATATAAAGTTTGTTTTTAAAAGAATTCATCAATACAAGGAAAATCGGGAACAGGAAAGCCACAGCTAAAAGTGTCATCACAATCGTGATCACAATACCGGTACCTTTTGATACTGCCGGATTTTCAATGATCTCATTTTTGTTTTGTTTTCTCTTTTTCAGCATTAGTTCTCAACCTCCTTACGTCTTGTAAAGTATAACTGTGTCAGTGAGATTGCTGCTACGATAATAAAGAAAATAACCGCTTTTGCCTGACCGACACCTTCCCAACCGTTCCTGTTATAGAAGGTCGTATAAATATCGTATGCCAGCATTGCCGTCTTCTTTGCCGGTCCGCCTGCTGTTAATGCCAGGTTCTGATCGAACAGTTTGAAGCAGTTCGTAAGTGTCAGGAACAGACAGATTGTAACAGATGGCATTGTCATCGGAATAATAATCTTGTACAATGTCTGGAATTTATTGGCGCCATCAATTTCAGCCGCCTCAATCAATTCTGTCGGTATATTTTGAATACCGGCAATGTAAATGATCATCATATAACCGATCAGCTGCCAGTTTGTCAGAATGACCATGCCCCAGAAACCATATTTCGGGTCTGCTGTGATTGTTACATTAAAATGTGCCAGTACGCCGTTGATCAGCAGTTGCCAGATATAACCAAGTACAATTCCTCCGATGAGGTTTGGCATAAAGAAAATGGTTCGAAAAATATTGGTTCCTTTTAATCCCCGTGTCAGTCCATATGCCAATGCAAAGGAAATCACATTAATTGTGATTACGGACACAACCGTAAACTTCACGGTAAATAACAGTGCATTCATAAAATCTTTGTTTGAAAATGCCTTTACATAGTTTGCAATTCCAACCCAGTGTGCATTTGTAACTGTCGTAAATTTACAGAATGAAAGCACGATTCCCATAATAAATGGGACAATAAAAAACAGGGTAAATGCAATCAATGTAGGTAATACAAAAAGAGCAAAATATTTTTTATATGTCTTTTGCATAAATCTCCCTCCCTACGGATACAAATGTTTTCTTCCTAAAACAGAAGAGGAGACGGCCGATGACCGCCTCCTTCCCTTTGAGAATTCTATGTAATATGACTACTCAGCTGTTGCTTCTTTCTCAGATGCCCACTCATCTACTGTATCTGATACTACAGCATCCCATTCTTTATTGCCATTTGCATACTCAAGAAGAGATGCGCCATAATCATCTTTGAATGTCTGGCTTGGGAATGTTGTAAAGTTCCACGGTACCGTTGTAAGGGAATCATCCTTCATATATCTTACTACTTCCTGTGCTAACGGGTCAGAAGAAATCTCATCATCGCCAAATGTGCTGAACGGTGTGATAAACTGAAGATCATTTGTTACCATCTCTTTTCCTTCATCAGAACTGAACACCCATTTCAGGAAATCCAGAGATGCTTTCTGATCTGCCTCAGATGCATTGCTGTTTACACACATGTAGTTTTCTGTACCGATGCACAGTCCCTGTGTCTCTTCGCCTTCTACGCCTGTATAAATCGGCATAAATTTCACGTTTTCTTCTTTTACTACGTTACCACTTACTTTGCTGATCTGAGACCATGCCCAGTTACCATTCTGAACCATAGCAGCTTTTCCTAATGCAAACTCTGACATAGAATCATCTACTGTCTTGGAACCAACCATTGTAGGCTCAACTGTTGAGTTGTTCAGATACAGGTCGAAAATGTTTTTGAAGTTCTCATTATATTTGAACGTAATCTCATCCTCATCTTTTACATCTGCATCTTTGTACTCATAGTAAATCGGAAGATTCATCAGATGTGTCTGCCATCTCCAGTCTTCACCCGGTGCAAAGGATGTGGAAGCAAATACACCATCAATGCCAAGATCATCTTTGTGCGCTGTCATATCTTCTACAACTGCCTTTAATGTGTCAAAGTTTTTGATCTCATCCATGGATGTTGCTTTTGCGCCCGGAAGTGCAAAATACTTATCCATGATTTCTTTATTATAGATAATGCCGTAACCTTCTTCTGCAAACGGAATGCCGTATACGCCATCCCCTTCTGTGATCGCAAGGTCTTTATCTACCAGCATATTGTAAAAATCGGTATCCTTCAGATCTGCACAATACTCTTTCCAGGACTGATATCCAACCGGTCCATTGATCTGGAATAAAGTAGGAGCATCGCTTTTTGCCATCTCTGATTTCAGTGTCTGCTCATACTGATTGGATGCTGCTGTCTTTACTTTTACCGGAACACCTGTCTCCTCAGTATATTTTGCTGCAATTTCTTCCCACTGATCTGCAATCTCCGGTTTGAAATTCAGGTAATATACAGAGCCTTCTGCACTGCTTCCTTCTTTCTCAGCTCCTGCGGAAGAAGTATCTCCGCCTTTCGCTCCACCGCAGCCTGCTAACATACCGGTTACTGTCAATGCTGACAGACACACTGCCAAAAACTTTTTCATTTTCATAAAAAATACCCTCTTTCCTTTTCATTATCGTATCAAGTGCATACCTCTTTGATACTTATAATTTTATAGAAAGAGAGTCATAATTAATACAAAAGATTTTCAAGAATCATGTTCTTTTTCCACGATTCTGTAAAAATATCAAAATAGGATATTGGTTCTTCTCCTGTAATGATCTTCATAAAAGCCAGTGTCTCCATATCTGTCATATCCTGCGGTAACTCCCGATGTGAATACGGTACATAGTCTTCATTAACATAAGACACATCTGCCTCTTCAATCAGCCGTACTGCCTGAATCCGTGAAGCATAGGCAGCCCAGTAAACAGGATCCCTGTCTCCATCAAGAAATCTGCGGCAACTGTCATAATAAGCCGATTCCAGAGAATTCATGGAATCTGTCTGTCGCGGATAATGCAAAGCCAGCCAGATATGATCTGTGGTTGTAAACACAGCATTGCTGAAATCACAGTTTGCCACAAGCGGACGTGCCGTGATATCCACCCCACGTTTCTGGTACAGGTCAATTTCTTCGCTCCCATCGTGACGGTATCGCGCATTGTCAAAAAGTGCGGTCATAATCTTCATGACGATCTCCGGATGCTCATATCCTTTTCGCACCACGATACAGGGAGATGTTTTTCCATATATGTAAGAATGAACTTCTCCATACTCATCAGCGATCACATATGGTTTCCACTCCGCCCCCGGATTTGCCTCCACCGCTTCTATCAGCGGATTATTCGGTGCCCACCACCAGCCAAAAAAGGCTCCACAGCGGTTATCACGTATCAGTTCTCCGATTTCTCCCGGTGTCCGCATCATATAATCCTGATCCAGAATACCATTTTCATACCATCCATGAAGATATTCCAGTGCCTGCCTGGTCTCTTCCGTTAATGATCCATAGATATAACCGTCATCACTATCCTGCAGCCATATCCCCGGATAGGCATGAAATACGGAAAAAACAGGATCCACAGAGAAATTCGAAGAACCGTTCCCATACAATGTTGCCATACATGGCAATCCGATATTTCCATTTTCTCCCGGATCATTTTCCCGGAATGCCTGGATGATCTGCTCCACATCAGCAAGCGTCGACGGTTCCGGAAGTCCCAGTTCTTTCCGCCAGTCTTCCCTCACCCAGAAGAGGTTGCATCCATAATAAACCTGTGTGGAAGGAAGTGCCATCAATTTTCCATCAATGGTCACAGATTCCAGTAATTCTTTTCCATAACTGCTGTACATGGATTTGATCATACTGGAAGTTGCCTCCTGATAGGCATCTGATAAATCTTCAATCATGCCATACTCTGCCAGTTTCTCTACATCCTCCGGACCAGACACCAGCATCACATCCGGCAGAGTATTTTCAGCAATCATCCGCTGGATATACAGATAATAATTTTCATCCCCTGACACTTCCATGACATCTTCATTTTGTACATTAAGTGTTTTTTTCAAATATCGTGTATAAGCATTATCCTCATAAGTATCGCCATCCGGCATACCGGAATTACCGGAAGCAGTCATTTTTGCCAGTGTATAGGTCACTGTCTCCGGATAAGGTATCAGCGGTGATTTCTCCGCTTTTTCCCAGGATCTGGCTTCCTTTTCATCCGCTTTCTGTTTTGCCACATCACGGTTAATTTCAAATGATGCCACACCGAGAAGTACACACATCATTCCGATGACAATAGCCTGTGCTCTTCTTTTGCTATGACTCATTGTCCTCTCCCTTCTGTATCTTTGGAAAATGCAATAACACCTCAGTACCTTTTCCCAGTTCGCTTTTGATCTGAATGGCATAAGCTTCCCCGAAGCTCAGTTTCATTCTGTCGTTTACGTTTTTGACACCATATCCCAAAGCATGATATTCCAGAACATGTGCAAGCGTATCTGCATCCATCCCAACGCCATTGTCACGGATGCTGACATAAATCACCCCGGAATCTGTCTCCTCCCAGATACGGAACCAGATCTGGTGATCCGGATCCTCCTTAATATCAAGGCCATGCTCTAACGCATTTTCTACAAATGGCTGGAAAATAAGTGACGGAAGTTCATAATCCAACAATTTTTCATCTACATCATAATGCACTTTAAAGTCATTATCATGCATCCAGAGTTGCAACTGTACATATGCCTGAATGTTCTGAAGTGCCAGCCGCAGGCTGATCCAGGTTCTTCCTTTATTTAAAGTTGTCCGGTAAAATGCAGAAAGTGCAAGCGTCACCTGACTGATTTCCTCTTCGCCGGCCTCAATTGCTTTCCAGTTGATCATCGACAGAGAATTATACAGGAAATGCGGATTGATCTGAGCCTGCAGTGCTTTCATTTCAAATTCTTTCCGGGCAATCTGAGTTTCATAATTTTCCCTGATCAATTCCTGGATCCGCTGCATCATATGATTATAACTGTTGATCAGGATTCCCATCTCGTCTTCGCGGTTGCTGTGGACTGTTGCCTGAATGTTTGTTTCATCCATAGACTGGATTTCTTCTGTCAGTTCTTCCAATGGTCTGGATAAATATTTTGCAAATCTCCTTCCCAGCAGAATAATACAGATCAGACAGGCTCCTACCTGCACTGCGATCATAAGAAACGCTCTTCCGGAAAACGGACTTAAGTTGGATTTCTTTTGAAAATAAGTAACTGTCGCATCCATCTGATTCAGATCCTGATGCACCCATAAATAATCCTTTTTATTCTCTCTAAAACTTGCATATATTCCATTTTTATCTGTACATTTTTTCCCGGAAAAATTCCATATTTCATCGTTCTGTGTCTGCACATGAACACCATATTGATCCACTGCAAGCTGGTTTAATGATTCAAATAATGTCGGAATATCTGTGCGAACTGCCACATAACTTTCAATTCCGGAATAACTTGGAATTTTGTATATCGAAATCAGGTCTAATGTACTTTCATCAAATACCCATTCCTTATCCCTGATTCCATCTCGATACCAGGACTCTTTGTACAGATCCTCCAGTGGATGCGTTTCATTTCCGAAAGACTGCTGAATGCTCTCGGAGTAGATTGTAACAGATTCCATGATCAGATTCTGATACTTCAACGCACCGATGGTATTTGATACTTCCTGATACAGTTCATAACGCTGTGTCTTCTTTGTCGGATCGCACTCCAGAAAATTGATAACATCCTGATTGTATACGAAATAATTCATCATCTGCTGGCAGGTATACATCTGATAATCTACAATCCCACAGGCCTGCTGCAGTGTATTCGTCATATCTTTTTCCCTGTACTTGAGCACGGTGCGATAGGAATTAAATCCAAGTGAAATGCCCAGTACCAAAACAGGGACCATGCCGACCAGGCACAGAATGGTCAGCATCTTTTTTCGAATGGATAGTTTATGAAAGAACTGTTTCAGTTTGCGCATCTGTCATTCCACCCTTTCGATACTGTTCCGGACTGCATCCACAATACTCACGGAAATTTTTACAAAAATAAGATACATTTGAAAAACCAGTTTCTTTACATATCTGCACAATCTTCATAGAGGTATCGGAAAGCAGTTTTTTTGCCTGTTCCATCCGGTAATTCCGAATAAAACGGCTGACCGTATCCCCGGTTTCTTTCTTAAATATATAACTGAAATATCCCGGTGACAAATACACCAGTTCGGATAATTTTTCCACACTGATATCCTCACTGTAATGTTCATAAATATAACTTTTTGCCTGTGCAACTTCATTTCTGGCACCATCATTGTTGGCTGCCAGACGTTCTTCCATATTCTGGATGAGTGTTTCCACAAGACTTATCACTTCCTGGACAGACTGCATTTCGTATACCTTCTGAACCGCTGTTTCCAGTTTTTTTCTGTCCTGATGCTGATGCGTGAAAAATTCTTTTACCAGATTGGAAAACAAAAATCTCGTGTAAATCTGCGAATAGCTGCTCAGATCTCCCATACCATTTTTCAAAATACGAAAATGTTCCCACAGATGAGTCATATCATCCAGGCGGATATTTTCTATCATCCGGCTAATCGTTTCATCCAGGAACTGCTCATTCCCGGTATCTTCTGCTACATGATCCGGCATAAATACTCTTGTTTCCTTCTGATAAAATTTATTTTCTATCAGACTTTCAAGCATCTGAAAACGATCCGGCAGTTCACTTCGATCCGTAACCGGCTGACCGACTGCCACATAAAAACGATTTCCAAACGTGTGATTCATCCATTCCGCTAAATCTGTTGCAAAAACTTTCTGTTCACATACGCCAAAAAGGACACAGAGTTCCTGATTCTGTGCCAGATTTAAAAAAGATAATTTCTGCTTGCTATATTCTGTCAGTTTTTGAATAAAAACTTCTTCTGATTCTTCAAAAAAATTATCTTCACTCTCAATTAAAAACAAACCTCTGATCTGATCCCAACGGTCAATATTGATCTTTCCACTGATTTTATTTAACAGATCGTCATTTCCCTGACAAAGGTATCTGAAAAGGAAATAATTTTCCAGAGAATCCTGATTCCACTGACTGCGCTGCGCTTCATTTCTCCGCTCAGTAATTTTCTCCACCAGATGATTCAGCGTGTTTTCGAACTCGACAGGATCCACCGGCTTCAGTACGTAGTTTGAAACGCCGGAAGCCATTGCCTTTTTCGCATATTCAAACTCACCATATCCGGAAAAAATTACCATTTCCAGATCCGGCTGTAATTTGTGAGCCACAGAAACCAGCTCAATCCCATCCATAAATGGCATTTTTATATCTGTCAGCATAATATCCACTGTCCGACGCTGCAAAATTTCGCAGGCCGCCTTTCCATTGGCGGCCTCCAAAATTTCCATCTCTTCACTGCGCCGGTTCAGCAGAAAACGAATTCCCTTTCGCTCCAGTTTTTCATCATCTACTACCAGAATTGTCAGCATACATTACTCCCCCAATTTCCATATATCCTGATTGTATTCCCGGATGGTACGGTCAGAAGAAAAGAACCCTGCATTACTGATATTCACCAGCATTTTCTTTGCCCATGTTTTGCGGTCTGTATAATCTTCCAGTGCCCGTTCTTTTGTTCGGATATAATCTTCCAGATCCAGGAATGTCATAAACCAGTCTTTGTTTTTCAGTTCACTGCTTAAACGCTCTAAATTTTCTTTCTTTCCAATCTCCATCATCTGTGGACCGGTGATAAATTCCACAGCCTTTTGGATCAACGGATTTTTTGTATAATAATCAGATGGTCTGTAATCACTTTTTTCATAATGTGCAATTACTTCATCACTCTTTGCACCAAAGATATAGATATTGTCATCTCCGACAAACTGATGGATTTCCACATTTGCACCATCTTCTGTTCCAAGTGTCACTGCTCCGTTCAGCATAAATTTCATGTTTCCGGTTCCGCTTGCCTCTTTGGATGCAAGTGAAATCTGTTCTGAAATATCACATGCCGGGATTAGTTTTTCTGCTAATGTAACGTTATAATTTTCTACCATGACCACATTCAGATACGGACTTACTTCCGGATCCTGATGGATCAGTTCCTGCAGGCAGAGGATCAGATGAATGATATCTTTGGCGATCACATAAGCCGGTGCCGCTTTTGCGCCAAAAATCACCGTGATCGGAGTCTTTGGCAATTTTCCGCTTTTTATTTCCAGATATTTATAAATCACATACAATGCGTTCATCTGCTGCCGTTTATACTCATGAAGCCGTTTGATCTGAATGTCAAACACAGAATCCTCATTCAGTTCTATGCCCTGTGTCCGTTTCAGATACTCTGACAGTTGATGTTTATTTTCTTTTTTTATCCGCAGAAGATTCTGCAGTGACTGTTCATCCTCCACAAACTTCTCCAGCTTCTTTAACTCTGCTGCATCTTTTTTGTATCCATCACCAATCCACTCCGTGATCTGATCTGCCAGCAATGGATTACAATGGAGCAGCCAGCGGCGAAACGTAATTCCGTTTGTCTTGTTATTAAATTTCTCCGGATAAAGCTGATAAAAATTATGAAGTTCTGTCTCTTTCAGTATTTCTGTATGCAAAGCTGCAACGCCATTTACGCTGAATCCGTAATGGATATCGATGTGTGCCATATGAACCACGTCGTTACGGTCAATGACAGCCACACTTTCATCCGCATATTTCCGTCGTACTTTATCATCTAAAATTTCAATAATCGGCACCAGCTGTGGTACGATTTCCTGCAGATAATGCAGTGGCCATTTTTCCAATGCTTCCGCCAAAATTGTATGATTGGTATATGCACAGGTGCGGCTTACCACATCAATCGCATCATCCACAGAAAGTCCCCGGGCAATTAATAAACGGATCAGCTCCGGGATGATCATCGTCGGATGTGTATCATTGATCTGGATGACTGCATAATCCGGCAAATCATAGAGGTTACATCCCCGCGCTTCACATTCTTTCAAAATCAGCTGTGCACCATTACTTACCATGAAATACTGCTGATAAATACGAAGCTTGCGGCCATCTTCATCACTGTCATCCGGATAGAGGAATAAGGTCAGATTTTTGGCAATTTCTTTTTTATCGAAAGAAATCCCATCCTGTACCATGCTCTCATCCACAGAATCTATGTCAAAAAGTTGTAGTTTATTGGTACGGTTACCATATCCGGTTACCAGAATTTCGTACATGACAGACTGTAATGTCATATTTCCAAAAGACACCGGGAAACTGACATCCGTACGTTTTAACCAGCCACTCCGGTCCATCCACGGATTTTTTGTTTCTTTCTGCATATGATCCGCAAATTTCTGCTGAAATAATCCAAGATGATAATTCAGTCCAATACCGGCTCCATTGTAACCAAGTGTTGCAATCGAATCCAGGAAACAGGCTGCCAGCCGGCCCAGTCCTCCGTTTCCAAGAGATGGCTCTGCCTCGATTTCCTCGATTTCACAGATATCTTTTCCATTTGCAGCAAGCATTTTGCGGACATCCTCATATATTCCGAGATTGATCATATTATTAGACAAAAGTTTTCCGATCAAAAACTCTGCAGATACATAATATACTTTCTTTTTCCCTGCATTAGATTCCTTCTGCTCTGCCATATCCTGCACAACAGCCATCAGTGCCTGGTAAATCTCCTGATTACTGCTTTCTGAAATTGTTTTTCCTAATTTTTCCGATACTAACATTTCCAGCTTCATAATAAAATTCCTTCCCGACCTTATAGTCTGTGCTCTCAAAAGAATTTGATACGCAGGAACCGTTTGATTCATTGTATCATACTTTTTACTGTTCGTGTGTTTCTGCTTATATTTTATACGGCATTGTTATTTTTTTCTTGCAGCATAGTATCCTTTTATAGTACAATTCTATCAAAAACAGAAAGGAGTCCAGCATGAAACAGCCAAAACCAGAACAATACCACGAAAAAAAACGTCATACGGAAGATCAGTTTCCTTATAACACCTATCTGTGCACTATACCGGATGATTTTACGGAAGTACCTGTTCACTGGCATGAAGAAGCAGAACTTATCGTCATTCAGAAGGGATCTGGCACAGTTCTTGTAGACCTGACCCACTATCACGTGACCGCCGGAGATATCATCATTGTTCTTCCGGAACACCTGCATGCCATCAGGGAAATTTCAGGTCAGAAAATGGAATATGAAAATATCATTTTTCGCCCGGAATTACTTTCTTCCGATAACCACGACGTCTGTTTTGAAAAATTTCTGTATCCATTGTTCTCCGGACAAATTCACACAGTCGTCCACATTCACCCACGTCTGTCCTGCTACCCGAAAATTCATGATCTGATCCAGACAATGGATCAATTATGCAGTAAAAAACCTGGCGGATATCAACTGGCGCTCAAAGGCTCTCTGTTTCTTTTCATGTTCCAGCTTCTTTCTCTGGACGATAAAAAAGAATTATCCAACATACAGCAACGCTCACTGGACAAGTTGAAATTCATCATCACTTTCACAAATGAACACTTGGAAGAATCTATTTCCATTCACCAGATTGCCTCTGCCTGCTATTTCAGTGAATCACACTTCATGAAATTTTTTAAGACACATATGGGCATCAGCTATATCCATTATCTGAATGATGTCCGACTGGCACATGCCAGAAACCTGCTGGTTTCAACAAATCTGTCCATTCTGGAGATTGCACAGAAATCCGGTTTTGAAAATGCTTCTTATTTCAACCGGAAGTTCAAAGACAAATATGGCATTACTCCACGCCAGGCAAGATAAGAAAGTATGCTATCACCCACTCTCTCGTATGGAATCATCGATAGTACAAAAAAAACGCCGGATATTTTCATCAAATATCCGACGTTTTTCACGCACTTTATGTAACTGTTCCCTCAGTTTAAAGGATTACAGATATTTTTTTAATACGTCAACTTTATCAGTTGCTTCCCAAGGAAGATCTACATCTGTACGTCCGAAATGTCCATAAGCAGCTGTTGCTTTGTAGATCGGTCTTCTTAAGTCAAGCATTTTGATGATTCCAGCCGGACGAAGATCAAAGTTCTCACGAACGATCTCAACCAGTTTCTCATCGGACAGTTTTCCTGTTCCGAAGGTATCTACCATGATAGAAGTCGGCTGTGCTACACCGATTGCATAAGAAAGCTGGATCTCGCA
>CAKRKO010000085.1 GCA_934358495.1 uncultured Eubacterium sp.
AAACAGGATCGTCTGGCAGAGGTTCTCTACAATCTGGTAGAGAGTATCAATATCGGTGCAGAGCTGTTAAAGAGCTACCTGCCTGAGACATCTGCAAAAATTCTTGCTCAGATCAACGGCGCAGAGCGCGATTTTGACGATCTGGCAACCTTTGGTCTGCGTGAGAATGGTCTGAAAGTGACAGATGCACCGGAAATCCTGTTTGCACGTCTGGATCTTGCAGAAGTTATGAAGAAAGTAGAAGAGCTTCATCCACAGGTTACAGAAGAAGCACCGGCTAAGGAAGCAGAGGCAGATGAAGAAGTAATCGACATTGAGCCAAAAGAAGAAATTTCTTTTGAGGATTTTGGAAAAATGCAGTTCCAGGTTGGTGAGATCATTGCCTGCGAAAAGGTGAAAAAATCCAAAAAACTGCTTTGCTCTCAGGTAAAAATCGGAAGCCAGGTAAAACAGATTGTTTCCGGAATTCAGAAACATTACACACCGGAAGAGATGGTTGGTAAGAAAGTGATGGTACTTGTAAATTTGAAACCGGCAAAACTGGCAGGCGTACTTTCAGAAGGTATGCTGTTATGTGCAGAGGATGCAGAGGGTAATCTGTCTCTGATGACACCGGAGAAAGCGATGCCATCCGGAGCGGAGATCTGCTAATGATTTTTGACACACATGCACATTATGATGATGAACAGTTTGATACAGACAGAGAAGAACTGCTTCGTGGAATGGCAATGCAGAATGTCGGCACGATCATAAATGTCGGTGCATCTTTGGAAGGCTGCCGGCGCAGTGTGGAGCTGTCACATCAGTATCCATTTATCTATGCAGCTGTAGGCGTTCACCCGGATGAGGTGGGAGATTTAAATGAGGAGTCTTTTGCCCGTCTGCGGGAAACCGCCCGCACGGAAGAAAAAGTAGTCGCTATCGGTGAGATTGGTCTGGATTATCACTGGGATGTTCAGCCGCATGAAGTGCAGCAGCACTGGTTTGTTCGTCAGATGGAACTGGCAGATGAATTGGATCTGCCGATTGCGGTACACAGCAGAGATGCGGCAAAGGATACCTTTGATCTGATTGCAGCCCGTGGGAAGCATCAGCGTGGTGTGATCCATTGTTATTCCTATTCTCCGGAGATGGCACAGGAATATGTAAAGCTCGGATACCATATCGGACTCGGCGGTGTCGTTACATTTAAAAATGCAAAAAGGGCAAAAGAAACTGCCAGACAGATTCCGCTGGATCGCATTTTACTGGAAACGGACTGCCCGTATATGGCACCGACACCATTTCGTGGAAAACGTAACAATTCCGCATACATTGATTATGTGGCGCAGGAAATCGCAGATCTGAAAGGAATTTCCAAAGAAGAAGTGATCGCTGTTACCGAAGAAAATGCAAAGAAGTTATTTGCAATTATTTGATAAGATGGCTCTGAATCGTTGAAATATAGGAGAATCATATGAGTGAAAACAGACCAAAACCGTATCTTGGAAATCCGCAGGAGACCATTGCGGTATTAAATCGTTATAAATTTGCATTTCAGAAAAAGTTCGGTCAGAATTTCCTGATTGATACCCATGTACTGGAGCGCATCATCGATGAGGCAGGTATCACACCGGATGATTTTGTTCTGGAGATCGGACCGGGTATTGGAACTATGACCCAGTATCTGGCCTGCGCAGCCCGTGAAGTTGTGGCAGTGGAGATTGACAAAGTGCTGATCCCGATTCTGGAAGGTGACACGCTGAAAGCATTTGATAACGTAACTGTCATCAATGAAGATATTTTAAAAGTAGATATCAATAAACTGGTGGAAGAGAAAAACGGTGGCCGTCCGATCAAGGTAGTGGCCAATCTGCCATATTACATTACGACACCGATCATCATGGGTCTTTTCGAGAGTCATGTACCTATCGAGAGTATCACGATCATGGTACAGAAGGAAGTCGCAGACCGTATGAAAACCGGCCCTGGTTCCAAAGAATATGGAGCTTTATCTCTGGCGGTACAGTATTATGCCAATCCGGAGATTGTAGCAAATGTTCCGCCGAACTGTTTTATGCCGCGTCCGAATGTCGGTTCCGCAGTGATCCGCCTGACGCGACATGAGACACCTGTGGTTGATGTCAAAGATGAAAAACTGATGTTTCGTATTATTCGCGCATCCTTCAATCAGCGCAGAAAGACACTGGTCAACGGATTGAAAAACTCCGGCGAGATCAATTTTAGCAAAGAACAGATTGAGGCGGCGATCACAGCGATTGACAAACCGCTGACAATCCGTGGTGAAGCACTGACACTTGCGGAATTTGCAGCTTTGTCGAATGCGTTTTCTGAGCTGCAGTAAGTATCGGATAAGAATTGAAAATCTGCAGATCATAAGAATATTAAAGTTCTTATGTTTTATGCATTGGTATTAAATAAAAAATGAGTTCCGTATTTCGAAGCAAGAATACGAAGTGTATTTTTGAATGTGAAAAGAAAATATCTGTGGAATAAAAAATAATCTGAGTCATAAAGTTTAGAATGAAAGAAAAATTTAAACTTTATGGCTCAATTTTAATGTTAATCATTTTCGTCCCGTATTTGGTGACAGTCTGGGTGAGAGGCGGTTTTGGAGAAAAACAGGCAGATCCCGTGCAGACTCAGATTGAAGAACAATTACCGTTTGTGGTAGCGAGGGAAATTTCGATAGACAGTGAATCGGAGTGCCTGAAGACGCAGACGATCATCGCCCGAACAAATCTGTGGAAAAGCTATCAGGAAACCATGGAAGAAAAAGCACGATCAAATGAAGATGCAGAATGGTCTGTGTCTGATTCGGGATTAGAAAGTTACACAGAAGAAGAATTAAAGAAACTTTGGGGAATTTCTTATGGATCAAATATGGAAAAACTCAGACAGGCTGTGGATGAGACTTCTGATAAAATCCTGACATATGAGGATTTTCCGATTCAGGCAGCTTACCATTATGCCGCAAACTGCAAAACTCGAAATGCATCCGAAGTTCCGGGACAGGAAGATTACATTTGGCTGCAAAGCGTTGATAGCGAAGATGATATGCTTGCGGATGGATTTTTGTCTGTCAGCTATATGGAAAAACAGGACTTTGTAAATGCATTGACAGCGATTTTTCAGGATGAGGTGCTGGATGTGAATCAAATGCCCGATGCATTGGAATTATCCAAGCGCGATAGCGCAGGTTATGTGACGGAAGTAACCTATGGAACAACGGTGGCAAACGGGGAAGCAGTGCGCCAGGCGTTACATCTGAATTCCGCCTGTTTTTATCTGTCTGAACTTGACGGGAAAATCCGTATCGTTACAAAGGGGATCGGACATGGATTGGGACTCAGCCAATATGGGGCAAATGAACTGGCAAAACAGGGGAAAAACTATCGTGAAATTCTGAACTATTACTACACAGATGTCAGTATTGGAAAGTGGTAGTCGAATTGAATAAATCTATTTTTTTCGGAAAGAATATCAGTAAAACCATAAGTAATAACTGGAATCTGGAGGAGAAAAATGGAAAAACAGAAAAAATTGGAAAATAATGAAAAACGGGAAAAAAGGCGTGAACTTATTTATAGACAAAAATCTTATGTAACGGCGGGGGTGGTGACACTGGTGGCCGTCGTTGCCATGGTGGGGGCATATCAGCACGAGCAAAAGTCCGCAAAGAACGAACAGAATGAGACTGTGGCGCTGGCAGAAAATGACTGGGTAGAACCGAAAACAGACGCAGCTTCCACTGTTGATGAGACACAGGAAACAATGGCCACCCGGCCACCGGAGACTCAGGATTCTGACAATCTCGGCGCGCAAAATAATGCGACAGATACCTTACAGACGGATTCGGTGCAGGGAAGTACTGATGCAGGAGCAATCGCAGAGCAGATTCAGACCGGTGAAGAGCCGGTGATGCATTTTTCAGCATCGGATACCATCAGCTGGCCATTGGAAGGAAATGTTATCTTAAACTACAGCATGGATCATTCTGTATATTTTGCTACATTGGATCAGTACAAATATAATCCGGCGGTGATTATTGCGGGGCATGTAAATGACAAAGTGACAGCGGCAGCAGACGGACAAATCATCGGTGTGGACACCACTGCAGAGACAGGACAGACCGTGACCATTGGTCTGGGAGACAACTATCAGGCAATCTACGGACAGTTGAAAGAACTGGAAGTTTCTGCCGGGGATTATGTCAGCCAGGGAGATACCATCGGTTATCTGGCAGAGCCGACAAAATATTATTCTGTGGAGGGTGCAAACCTGTATTTTGCCATGACAAAGAGCGGAAATCCGATCAATCCACTGGATTATATAAGATAAGGGATGGTTTGGGGTAAGATGTTGTGCGGTAAAAATGCTGATCAAGGATTTATTTGTTATCTGAGTCAGAGTGTTTTTTGAATCATATTTACAGCACACATTTTGCCTAGAATTGTGTATAATAACAATATACCGAATAAAATTCGCAATCGATGAAACGGGATACAGTTTTACGGAAGAGAAGCCTCGGCTGTGTGGTGTCTGACGTCGCATCCGGCAGTGAAGAAAAAACAATGGCATCCGTTTTGGGGATGTATATGGGTAAAGTACAGCAGGTCGATTGCTTTTTATAATATTTTTCAAGTTGAATGTATGTGAGGTTTATAAAAACAGTTTTTTGCATGCTGGCAAAAGCATGTGAGCGTCAGTATTTATCTCAGTCGAGAAGACTCCCACTTCTGCAAGTGGTGAGTAATAACAAGTCTTTCTCAGTGGGAGTACAATCTCCGACTGAGATAAACGCTCCGCGAGGGCGCACATTGTCTGGGAGACAATGGTTTTGCGCCGACCGAAACGAAGTGTAGAGTGCAGTGATTCTGATAAGAATATGTCAGCTTTCGCTGACCAGAATCACGCACCAAGTCTCACGTGCGTTCGACTTGAAATGTAAATCTCACGTATGTTCTGCTTGAATAAGTAAAATTGTATGTATGCCGGTACTTTTTTATGAGATGAACAGAGTAAAATACAAATAAACAGAGAAAAGAACTGATATGAAAGAAGTAACAAGAAATTATACATATATCTTAAAGTGTGGGGATGGAAGTCTCTACACCGGATGGACCAATGATATTGCAGCGCGTCTGGAACAGCATCGCAGTGGAAAAGGAGCAAAATATACGCGGGGACGCGGCCCGTTGCAGCTGGTATATCTGGAAGTGTATGATACGAAATCAGAGGCAATGAGCCGTGAGGCAAGAATCAAACGATTTGCAAAAAGCGAAAAATTAAAACTTCTTGCTGCAGAAGGGTGGCGTTCTGAATTGACTGTGGCGGAACAAGATTTGCTGGGATAAAATTTTGCACGAAAATGGAAGAAAAAATCCCCATAGCGTTCGAAGGCTGTATAACGAATACTATGGGGATTTTTTGGATAAATGTCCTAAGGATGTTATCTTGAAATAATCATTTTGCAGATTGGATTTCCCATAGAGGAAAATTTCTGTTCATACTCGGTCATGACATTTCCCTGATTCAGTTTTTCGTTGTGATGCAGATCCCAGGTAAAAGCATCCAGATGCCATCCTGCCGGTTCTGTCTGTTCTAAGGAAAACTGGAACAGATCTTTGTTATCGGTCTTGAATTCTACATGTCCTGCCGGTTTCAAAATTTTGTTATATCTGGCAAGGAAGGTCTGAGAAGTCAGGCGGCGTTTTGCGTGACGATCTTTAGGCCACGGATCGGAGAAGTTCAGGTAAATTCCATCTACTTCATGCTCTGCAAACATATTGCAGATATTTTCTGCATCCATGCGAATGAAGCGCAGATTTTCCGGCTGTGTATCCATGGCGTCTGTTTTTTCAAGAGCGCGGACAAGCACACTGGAATATTTTTCAATGCCGATGTAGTTAATATCCGGATTCTGCTGCGCAAGGGTAGTAATAAACTGACCCTTTCCCATGCCTACTTCAATGCGGATCGGATTGTCATTTCCAAATATTGTATGCCAGTTGCCGGCCTGCGGATTCTCTTCGAGAAAACACAGCGGATGATCGGCGATGGTTTCCCGGGAGCCCGGTACATTTCTTAATCTCATAAAAATAATTCCTTTCGCTGTAAAAACGATTTGTGTCTGTTGGGTATTTTACTATAAGTTTCGTGGTGCGACAAGAGAAATACCGCTGTTTGTCAGGAAAATGCCACGGATTTTACTTAAATACGGTGAAAATTCAGATTAAATTCTTGTTTCTTTATGAAGGATAGGTGTTTTTACTGGACGGAGTTTGCGAATTTTGCTATGATAATTATTATGTGAATTTAAATATATAATTGACACATCTATGGGAAAAATAGAGATAAAGATGCTAAGGTATGCAAACGACATTGTCTGTTTGCTATATTTGGAGGAAAAAATGAAAAAAATAATAAAGAGAGTGACAGGTGTTTTTCTGTGTGTAGCAATGGCAGTTGGCATATTTGGCACAACTTCAGCGTATGCAGAAGGTACAGATGCCAGTACGGATAATACGCAGGAGCAGGCAGCACAGTGGCCGACGGGACCGGAAGTACAGGCTGGAAGTGCTATTATCATGGATGCGGCCACAGGAACAGTTTTGTATGAAAAAGATGCGGATACACCGAGATATCCGGCAAGTATCACCAAAATTATGACAACATTACTGGCGCTGGAAAACTGCAATCTGGATGAAATCGTACATTTTTCAGCCACAGCAGTTTATGAAAATGAGGGTGGAACTTCTCATATTGCCAGAGATCTGGACGAAGAGATGACACTGGAGCAGTGCCTGTATGCGATCATGCTGGAATCAGCCAATGAGTGTTCTTATGCGGTGGCAGAACATGTCGGTGGCGGTGACTACCAGAAGTTTATCGATATGATGAATGCGAAAGCCGCAGAGCTTGGCTGTACCAATACACATTTTAATAACTGTAACGGTCTGCCAGATCCCAACCATGTTGTCAGTGCTCGTGATATGGCACTGATTTCCAGAGAAGCAATCAAAAACAGCATGTTCCGAAAAATTGTGGGAACCGTGCGTTATGAGATCCCGCCGACAAACAAACATGCGGATCCGACACCATTGAACAACCATCATCAGATGATCAGTGCATACAAGGGACGTCAGAATCTGTATGATTACTGTATTGGTGGAAAAACAGGATGGACATCCGATGCGGGAAATACACTGGTAACCTTTGCCGAAAAAGACGGCATGACACTGATCTGTGTCGTTATGGGTTGTACCGCAGGAGGTCAGTATGCGGATACCAGAACATTGTTTGATTACTGCTTTGACAATTTCAAGATGTACAATGTGGCACAGAATGAGACTCGTTATGAGAAGACGCAGAGCAGTGATAATACATTGTTTACCGAATGGAATGCATTCGCAAAAGTTGACGACAGTGCGCAGATCATTCTGCCGGCTTCAGCAAATTTTCTTGATACACAGACAGAAGTAAGCTACGACCAGACCAGTGACAGTATACTGGGAACTCTGGTGTACTCTTACGACGGCAAACAGGTCGGGACTGCGAATGTGGTGACAACTGGTGCAGAAGTAACGGAATATCCGTTTGGAGAGAAATCCGGAACCGTGCAGTCGGAGGATAATTCGATGCAAAACGATGCGTCTGCAACGGCAGAATCAAGAAACACGACCAAAAACGATACCGGAAAAAAGAGTGGTATTTCCATCAGCAAAAATAAACTGTTGTTGATTGGAGGCGGCGTGGCAGCAGCTGTGATGATCATTCTGGTGATCTGGTTTCTGCATAACAATATCCGTCGTTTCCATCGCAGAAAAGAAAGACGTGACCGCCGCTACAAAACGATTAAAAATAACCGGAAGTGGAACAAACGCGGTGGACGTTGATAAATTAATTAAGTTTAAGTGGTTGGCAATCATACGCCATCTTTGACAATACAAAAAAAGAACTGCTATAGGTTTGTTACCGACGGCGAGGAACTCAAAAACAGTTAGATTTCTTCCGTCGCTGACAACAGTGTAGCAGTTCCTTTTTTGATTGATCAAGGACAAGCCGCTTCGCGATGGCTCGTTTTTCCCTCTGGCTCAGAATCTAAAAACAGTTAGTAACTTTGTTACTACAATTTTCAGTGTTTTTTGTAGCGTAAATCAGCGTGCACAGCATAACGTTAATGTTAGAATAACTTGGATGTGCACGTGGTACGCAGTGCATGGTGTAAATGGAACAAAACTGAAACTAACTCCAACGAAAGGACAGTTGTAAAATTTTCGTTGTGGCTGCTGCGCCTAGCCCGACCGCGGGAGTGTGTTTGAGCACGCCGGTTTTGCGGGCGAGTTCGCGGAAGCGGTCGGAGATAAGCGACGCAGTGGGCACAGAAAATTTTTCATGTCCTTGTTGGAGTTAGTTCCAGTTTGTTCCTAACTTACCCTAAACAAGACCTTAGATTGCCGGGAATTTCAGTTCTTTATATTTTCCATATTTTTGCTGAACTACATCCATATGTTCAAAGAAATCGATTCTTGTTTTAATGATCTCATTTAAGTGCTCCGCACGGGCAGCGTTTACATTTCGATCACGAATCAGGCCATTCTCAGCCAGTACGAATTTATACTCACCATTTTCGTCTTTTACAAGATCTCCACCTGCACCACAAACAGCGCACTCGAACGGGAACTCAATACCATCCCAGTGTTTGTCGCCTTTGTAGATCAGTGCGGAATGACATCTCGGGCACATTCCCTGATCCGGATCACCAAGCCATCCACGCTCTTCTACTGGAGTATTGATTGCTTTAACGATGTTTTCACCCATCTTGTGAGCACGCTCAATCTGCTCGTCACGCAGTAATACGTTTCCCGGACGGCCGTTTCTTGTGGACAGCATCTGGTCAACAACCTGAACAGACTGTGTAAACATAGTTGCGCCCATGCCTTCCAGAGCAAGTGTCTGCCAGTCGTGACAGGAACCGCCGACTGCGATCAATCCGCCTACCATATGAGGATCTTCTTTGACTGCACCGATCTCAAGCAGGAAAGAAAGCTCGTAAGCAAGGAATCTCTGTGCAAATTTCAGATACAGAGAACTTGGTGTCAGATCATAAGTCGGAACACCAACAATGATTCCGTTGCAGGTATACATTTCCTGAACGATTTTGTCCATGTCGTCTTTGTCTTTTAAGATACATCCGTTGTATTTGTCTGCTTTTCCCATTGCTACGTTACCCATCTGCATAGTACATCCTTCGCATCCGGTACAGTGCTCGATGTTGTAATCAAATAAGTTGATCAGCTTGCATTCAGCACCGGCCTCCTGACAGGCAAGCAGAGCTTCTTTTACTAAAATTTCACTGTTTCCATTGTGACGTCCAGCCACGATACCTAAAATTTTCATTGTAAAACCTCCTGTAATAATACTGTTTACTTGTTAAAAAATGAATATTGGATTCTGTATGGCAATCACATTCGTAAGAAATGGATTGCACTGATAGATTTAGTGTAACATGAACAAAATTAGCTGCCTAGTGATGTATCTTTATCAATACATGCAAAAACTTTATATAAATATGCCTTTTGGTAATGGGAAAGTTGCGTTTGAGTTATGAATCAAGCTATAATAAGTGGCAGGAAGTAAAAGTAAGGAATACATGGGAGCAAGAAAAAATGACTTTTAACCAGATTAAATATTTTGTGACAGTGGCGGAATGTCTGAGTTTTACAGAAGCCGCTAAATGTCTGTTTATCACGCAGCCGGCCCTGAGCCGACAGATCAATGCTATGGAAGAAGAGCTGGGCACCAAGCTGTTTGTCCGGGATAAAAAACGTCTGAAACTGACTCCGGGTGGCAGTGTGTTGTACAGTAGTCTGTCAAAACTTCTGGCGGATTATGCGGAGGCAGTGGAAGAGGCAAAACATGCCAATTCCGGTTATGAAGGGGAGCTGCATATTGGCTTTCTGGATATTTACGATATTTCGGAATTGTTTGACGATGTTATCAGGGAATTTCGCGAGGCTTATGAAAATATTGAGATGAGCCTGGAACGTTTTTCTCTGGGAGAGCTGCCGGTGCGTTTGGCCGCCGGAGACCTGGATCTGATCTTAACATATGGATTTTCCCTGTATGATAAACCAGATCTGATGACGGTAAATGTGCAGAAATTTGATTCCTACATTATGCTGAACCGCAATCATCCACTGGCGCAGCAGGAGCAGATGACGCTGGAAGATTTGAGGGATGAGCGCTTTATCCAGCTTGGACCGAAGGCCAGTGAGGAAGGATACAGCTACATTGCAAATCTGTGTGCCCGCTGCGGTGTTCATCCGGATTTCCTTCTGGTAGAAAAAATGGAGGATGTCATGCTTTGGGTGCAGACCGGAAACGGCGTTGCGATCACTTCAAACCGTACCATTGAGCGGCAGAATCCACATGTTGTACTGCGCAGCATTAATGTGCCTGAGGCCAAAAACCACAATATTACCATGGCCTGGAGGAAAAATAACTACAATCCAGCCATCGCCATTTTTATGGAAATGCTTGAGGAAAAATTAACAAAAATTTAATAGAAATCGTGCATGATACAAGAAAAAAACGGAGGAATTCTAAAAAAAGTATAAAAATAAAAACAATCAAGGTCCGAACAAGTGGGTTTTTTAATAACAAAAATGGATTAAAAAACCGAATGCTTTCAGGGAAAATGGCAGAAAAACATCAAAAATGGAAAATAAAAGCTGATATACCAGAAAAATAGATTGCAGTAATGCGTAAAATGCATTGATAGATATGGCGTTTGTGCAAGGTGCACATAAATGAGAGATGCATACATCTGGGGTTTGTCGAAAATGTATTGACTTTAAGAAGCCCTTAGGCTAAAATAGCTATGTTTTTCAGGGCAGATACATGAGCTGTTGCGTTCTATGTATATGGGAATTCCTGGTTGCATGGAATTCAGATGGCAGATAGAATTCGGCATGTTTCATGAAAATGAATTCTTTTCATTGTTATCTGTTCCGGTGAAGTTGCTGTTGAAACAAAAAATGGTTTTATGGTGTTTAGGAGGAAAGTTGAAATGAACAACAAAAAAACAAGCAGCTGGAATCTTGGTGTAAAAGGTTACATCATCGTAATTCTGGCATTTTTCTCATGTTATGTGTATTCAGCACTGACATCTGATTC
>CAKRKO010000086.1 GCA_934358495.1 uncultured Eubacterium sp.
TTGATAGGGTAATATCCAAAAGGTAACACGATAAAAACTTTGCCCCAAAACAGAATGAAAAGATTTGCCCTATGACAATTTCTATAAAACAAGTACGCATGGTATAGATTAAGAGTTGCGAACCATAAAATATCAAAGTATAATCGAACTATATAAAAAGAGCGGGAATGATGAAAGGCATTTCACCGGAGCAGATTCGGAAATATGGATTTGCTTTTTGCGGGAAAGAAGTGCTGATGGAATAAAAGAGGACGTGAAAGGATATGAAAAAGAAAAAACGGCATTATTACTTATTAGTAATTATATTAGGATGTGTAGCATTGGCTTTTGCGTGGCAATGGAAGACAATAAATCTTAAAATGTCAGTGAAGGCAAACTGGGGAAAAAAATTACCATTATTTGTGCATGTGACAGATATCCAGTCCAATCAAGGATTTGGTGGAGATGGAGAAGTGTACGCAATTGTATCCTATAGAGGAACAATGTCATTGACGGAATTGAAAAATCATGATGTAAATAAGCAGGATGTATTTTTGAATCAGAGACATGGTTCTGGTATGCTTTCACAAAAGGAAATGGAACAGATAAATACGGAGATAAGTTCTCTTGGACAGAATTTGTTTGATACTGTGGAGTATGATGAATGGTTAAAAGAGGAACAATACTATAGTTTTAACGAAAAAATAAAAAATTGGTGTTATTTTTTTAATGATAAAAAGAATCATAGATTGTACATAGTAATGAATTTTATGTAAAATGATGGAAGCTCTGAACCCTAGTAAGATCTCAGATCTTCCATCATTTCTGTGACAATTTCGCTGATTTCCAGCAGTCGATCTGCTTTTTCAAAATCCTGTTCACGGATCATTCGTTCAAATTCATAAAATTCGTAGGAAAGTCGATGTACATTTTCCCTAAAATCACAGTTTTTCAGAAGATTTCCTTTGCGGTCTGTGATAGTAAATGCAGAAATCTGATTCATCGGCATTGGAATGGTCAGGCAAGCCTTTTCACCGGCAATGGTGGAATGCACAGGAGCCTGGCAGTCTTTGGCAGCCAGAGCAACAGCCTTGTAATTGCAGTAATCCAGAGTGACCACGCCGCTGGTGTCAATGCCACGCTGCATATTTGGCTGATAGGAAAAAGTTTTTGGTCTGCCAAACAATCCGATAATGGCATGCAGGTTGTAGACGTTCAAATCCATCAGGGCGCCGCCGGCACAGTTTGGATCAAAGGCCGGAGCGATGTTTCCTTCCAGAAATGCATCGTAACGGGAGGAATACTGGCAGAACTGAAAATTGATCATGCGCACCGGACCAAGTTGTGGTAAGGTCTCTCGTACCGCCTGATAAGCCGGAGTAAAATGTAAGCTCATGGCTTCGATCATCATGACCTGATGCTTTTTTGCAGTTTCGCGGAGAATCCGCAATTCTTCTGTGGTCAGTGTGATCGGTTTTTCCACGATAGCGTGTTTGCCGGATTCCAGCGCCTTTTTTGTAAAATCAAAGTGCAGGGTGTTTGGCAGAGCTACGTAGACCGTATCGATATCTGTCTGTAACAACGCATCGTAATCAAGAAAAACACCATCTAGTGCGTAGGTTTCACAAAGTTCCCGGGCACGTTGTTCCGAGGATGATCTCGCAAAGATATAGCAAGTTTCAATTTTTCCTTCCTGTTTCATGGCGGCCAGCAGTGGAAGGACATCCCGCACGATCAGACCGCTTCCTAAAATTCCAAGTTTCATATTGTGCTCCTAATAGTTTGAATATTTGTCGAAAAACCTCTGTTTCTACAAGGTGTAAATGGCGACTGATTCCATATGCATTCATCTTGAATTCAGCTTAAATTATTTTATCGCTGCAAGAAACGAAGCATAACATTGTTTTTATGAAATTACTTCTGTGCTTAGTATAGTGCAGAAAAATACAAAAAACCAGTAGCAAATGTGGAAATCCGGCATTGAGGCAGAGGCGGAAGATGTGCTATACTAAAACCAATGAGGAGTTTTCGAAAAAAGAAGAACGAGAGGTAGAAGAAATGAAGAAGTATGGATTTGGTGTTGACGTAGGTGGCACAACATGCAAGATCGGTTTGTTTGAGAATACCGGTGTGATCGTAGACAAATGGGAGATCAAGACAAATACAGAGAATAACGGCGCATCCATTCTGGATGACATCGTGGCAGCTGTAGAGGGCAAACTTGCAGATGCCGGTATCAGCAAAGATGAGGTGGAAGGAATTGGAATCGGTGTTCCGGGTCCGGTCAGAGATGACAGTGTTGTGTGCAGATGTGTCAACCTCGGATGGGGTATTGTAGATGTTGCAGCAGAGCTTTCCGGAAAAATCGGTTTGCCGGTTAAAGTTGGAAATGATGCCAACGTAGCTGCACTGGGCGAGATGTGGAAAGGCGGCGGACAGGGCTGCAAAAACGGTGTCATGGTAACTCTGGGAACCGGTGTCGGAGGCGGCGTTATCATCAACGGTTCTATCATTGGCGGCGTACATGGTGCAGGTGGTGAGATCGGACATATCAAAGTATCCGATACAGAGACCGACAAATGCGGATGCGGCAAATGCGGATGCCTGGAGCAGTATGCTTCTGCAACCGGTATTGTTCGTCTGGCAAAGAAACGTCTGGCAGCAGATGATGCGGCAACGACACTGCGAGATCTGCCGGAAGTAACTGCAAAAGATATTTTTGACGCTGCAAAAGCAGGAGATGCCATTGCAACTGAGCTGGTTGAGAAACTTGGAAAGATTCTTGGCGGAGCACTGGCTTCCATCGCATGTGTGGTTGATCCGGAGATGTTTGTAATCGGCGGTGGTGTGTCCAAAGCTGGACAGATTCTGATTGATGCGGTTCAGAAAAACTATAAAGAGTGTACGTTCTTTGCATGTGAGGATGCGAAATTTGTGCTGGCTTCTCTTGGAAATGATGCAGGAATGTATGGTTGTGCGAAAATGATTTTTGATAAGTAGGAACAAAATAAAAGAAAAAACTCCAATGCAGGCACGAATGATTTTCTATCTGCGCTGCGCCGCTTATTTCCGATTGCTTTCGTGAACTCGGCTGCAAAGACGGCAGCCTCAGACACACTTACGCAATCGGGCTAGGCTCGCTCCGATGACGAAAATCAATCTACCGCCTTGCCTTGGAGTTTTTTCTTTTTATCTCAGTCGAGAAGACTCCCACTTCTGCAAGTGGTGAGTAATAACAAGTCTTTCTCAGTGGGAGTACAATCTCCGACTGAGATAAACGCTCCGCGAGGATGTGCAGTGATTCTGAGAAGAATATGTCAGCTTACGCTGACCAGAATCACGCACCAAGTCTCACGTGCGTTCGACTTGAATTTTGTTCCATCTACGTAGTAGTAGTATAGCAGCAAGAATGCCGAGGGCATTCTTGAATATTTGTGCTGTCGGGTAATTGACTTGTGATACGTAAACAAGGTATCAAGGTATCAAAAAAGCCTGTCCAATGGACAGGCTTTTTTGATTGTTTGTTGAGAGTTGTAAAAAAGTGATTTTGAAATTTCGTTCAATTTCTGATACTAGAATACTACATAGTTACCTATTTGTAAAATTGAAAAAAATGATAGGTGAAATCAAAAAAAGTGAACAATAAAGGTTTACTTCTATCAAGATTCCAGATACAATGAAGCATGAGAGAAACGTACGTTTTGCAATAGAAATCATCTCAGTCTGAGTTCAATCTCCGACTGAGATAAACGCTCCGCGAGGGCGCACATTGTCTGGGAGACAATGGCTTTACGCCGACCGAAACGAAGTGTAGAGTGCAATGATTCTGAGAAGAATATGTCAGCTTACGCTGACCAGAATCATGCACCAAGTCTCACGTGCGTTCGACTTGAAATATTTCGGAAATGAAATTTTTCTGAGTATGGATAGTATTGTGGAACAAATATAATGTAATTGGTGAGGGGAAATGGAACTACGAAATGTAAAAACCTTTATTAAAATTGCAGAGATTGGCAATTTTTCCAGAGCCGCATCGGATCTTGGCTATGCGCAGTCGACGGTGACGATGCAGATTCAGACGCTGGAGAGAGAACTGGGAGTATCTTTGTTTGAACGAAATGGAAAAAGCGCAGTACTTTCTGCTGCAGGAAAGGAATTTCTGGATTATGCCTATAATCTGCAGCGGTGTGAGGCAATGGCGCTGGAACATTTTGCAGAAGGGGAAGAACCAAGCGGAGAAGTCAGTGTTGGAATCATGGAGACACTGTGCGCTTCCCGTTATGGAATTATTTTCCGTGAATTTAAAAAACGCTACCCCCGGGCAAATGTCAAGGTTGTGGTAGCAACGACATTAGAATGTATGGAACTGCTCGGCAAAGGAAAACTGGATCTGATTTTGACAGTAGATAACAAGATCAATCATATTAACTGGGGGACAGCGCATGAAGTGCCGACGGAAATCCGGTTTTTCTGTCCGGCAAACCATCCTTTTGCGGGAAAGAGAGATATTCCGCTGGATACAGTTTTGGAAGAAAACTTTATTATGATCGAGGAAGGATGTAATTACCGTCAGGCTTTTGAACAGTATGTGGTAGAACAGCGGGGACGCAGACCGTCTATTACGGAGATAGGTTACACTCGTTTGATCATCGATGCAGTAATTGAAAATCTGGGCGTATCCCTGCTTCCAAAGTTTACATTGGAAGAAGCATTGCGGGAAAAAAAAGTAGCGTTATTTTCCGTAAAGGGATTTCGACTGTCTATGCTGATGCAGGTAATTTACAGTAAAAACCGTTGGATGTCACCGGCGATGAAGGCATTTATTGAAATGACGCAGGAGTTTATGCCAGAATAAAGGAGCTATATTTATTATGAATAAAAAAGAAGTTACAGAAATCAAAAAATTATTTACAAAAGAGCGCTGTTGTCTGAACCGCCTTTGTGGCTGTTATGTGGACGCAGATAAAAATAAAGTGGTAGAGTTTAAGGAAGCATTTTTATCCCTTCCGGAAGAAGAAATTTACAAATATCTGGATATTTTCCGGAAGAGTCTGTCTGGCACATTAGGAAAAAATCTGCTGAACATGGAGTTCCCGTTGGAACAGGAGATGGGTGAGGGCACACAGAAAAGCCTGCTGGCGCTGCGTGACAGTGAGTTAAAAGACGATGTGATGCTGGATGCTTTTTATGACCGCATCATTGAGACGTATTATCATCCGGAAAATTATCTGATCCTGCTGGTGCATGGCTCCTATGATATTCCGATGAAAACATCCGATGGTCTGGAAATGGACGATGCATCTGATTACATATACAACTTTGTGCTGTGCTGTCTTTGCCCGGTGACCTTGTCAAAAGCCGGACTTTGCTATAATGCGGAGACAAACAGCATCGAAGACCGCATCCGTGACTGGCTGGTAGACATGCCGGAGCAGGGATTTTTGTTCCCGGCTTTTCAGGATCGCAATACAGACGTTCACCGTCTGCTCTATTATTCCAAAAATGCAAAGGAACTCTGCCCGGATATTACAGAACAGCTGCTTGGCTGTGTACAGCCGATTCCGGCACCACAGCAGAAAGAATCTTTCCAGGCAATCATTGAGGATACACTGGGAGAAGAATGCGTATACGATGTGGTGCGCAATATCCATGAAAACCTGAACGAGATGATCGAGGAGCAGAAAGAAAACGGAGAACCGCTGGAGCTGGATAAAATGCAGGTGCGCAAACTTCTGGAGCGCAGCGGTGCACCGGAAGAAAATCTTGAGCAGTTTGAAAAACAGTACGATGAGGAAATCGGTGCACAGATGACTGTTATGGCAAATAATATTTCTGATACACGTAAGTTTGAAGTGAAAACACCACAGATGACGGTGAAAGTAAGCCCGGAGCAGGCGAGTCTGGTAGAAACACGCATGATCGATGGTGTACCATGCCTGGTTATTCCGCTGACAGATGAAGTAGAAGTAAATGGCATTCATGTACATCTGAGAGATGAAGAAGTATTAAAGCGATTAGAACAAAGCGCAGGTGAACAGTAATCTTATAAAGCAGGTTAAGCGGGATGGGGACTAATTATAAGTTAGGGCTGTGAAATGGTTCTGGCTGGATAATAGATGTCCACTTTAGGACAATGGTTTTCTTTTCATAGAAGAATATTTACGGTAAAATTATATGTATTAAGATAATATATAGTTAGCTTAAAATGTGGTTTTATGCTGATGTGTAGAAATGCAGGAATAAATCTGTGAAAGCGGACATGCAGGGCGAAACGGTAGAGCAATTTTCGTTATCGGAGCGAGCATAATGTCGCCTCCGGGAGTGTGTCTGAGCCCACAGCTGATGTTGCTGTGGGTGAGTTCGCGGAAGGAGGCGACAATAGATGGCGCAGCACAGATAGAAAATTGTTCGTGTGAGCCTGCATACCGCTTCACAGATTTACATTCCGCATTTCGACCGTTTATCAACACCCAAAAAAGGAGGGCATTTTTTATGAGAAAATTACTGTATGGGGTAGCGTATTATTATGAGTATCTTCCGTATGACCGTTTAGCAGAAGATATCAAAATGATGAAAGCAGCAGGCATCAATGTAGTCCGGATTGCAGAGTCTACATGGAGCACATACGAAAAACAGGAAGGTCAGTTTGATTTTTCCACAGTGATCAAGGTGCTGGATGCCATGGAAGAGGCAGGTATTGATGTTATCATCGGTACACCGACTTATGCGGTTCCATCCTGGCTGGTAAAAATGGATCCGACAGTTCTGGCTGTGACACATCAGGGCGAGGGCGTGTACGGCGCACGTCAGATCATGGATATCACAAATCCGAATTATCTGAAATACGGGGAGCGTGTCATCCGTAAACTGCTGGAAGTTTGCCAGGACCGCAAATGTATCATCGGTTTCCAGCTGGATAATGAGACAAAATATTATGATACCGCAGGTCCGAATGTGCAGGCGGCTTTTGTAGAGTATCTGAAGAAAAAATTTGACGGAAGCACTGATGCCATGAATGCAGCTTTTGGTCTGGATTACTGGAGTAATCGTGTGGATAACTGGGAAGATTTCCCGGATGTGCGTGGAACCATTAACGGAAGTCTTGGCGCAGAATTTGACAAGTTCCGCCGTGGTCTTGTTACAGAATTTTTGACCTGGCAGTCGAATATTGTAAAAGAGTATGCCCGTCCGGATCAGTTTATCACGCATAATCTGGATTTTGAGTGGCGTGGATATTCTTACGGTGTACAGCCTGCAAATAATCACTTTGAAATAGCAAGAGAAGCATTGACGGTAGCTGGTTGTGATATTTATCATCCAACCCAGGATGAACTGACAGGTGCAGAGATTGCTTTTGGCGGTGATATGACACGTTCTCTGAAGCAGAATAATTATTTTGTCCTTGAGACAGAAGCACAGGGATATCCATGCTGGACACCATACCCGGGACAGCTTCGTCAGCAGGCTTTCAGCCATGTGGCCTCCGGAGCTGCAATGGTTGAGTACTGGCACTGGCATTCCATTCACAATTCTTTTGAGACATATTGGCGTGGTTTGCTGAGTCATGATTTTAAAGAAAATCACGTATATTGTGAGGCAAAAACCATTGGCCGTGATTTTGCGGCATTAAGCCCGGCACTTTGCAATCTGAAAAAAGAAAATAAGGTGGCGATGGTTGTCAGCAATGATGCATTGTCAGCACTTGACTGGTTCCGCATTGATACCACAGCGGGTGGAGCAGGTGAGACAGGTTATAATGATGTTGTTCGCTGGATGTACGATGCCCTCTATAAGATGAATGTGGAGGTTGATTTCATAGAGCCGTCCTGCAAGGAGATGGATCGTTATCAGATGGTGATCGTTCCGGCGTTGTATGCAGCCTGTGAGGCAGATCTGCAGCGCATGAAACAGTATGTGGCAGATGGCGGATATCTGATCACTACATTCAAGACCGCTTATACGGACGAAAATGTAAAAGTATATCATGACGCATTCCCGCATGTATTAAACGAATGCCTTGGTATTTCCTACAGTAATTTCACTTTCCCGAAAGACGTGAAACTGAGTGGCACAGAGGATGAGCAGGCAGATCTTTTCATGGAGCTTGTGAAACCGGAAGGTGCAGAAGTGCTGGCATCTTATGATCACTATGCATGGAAAAATTATGCGGCAGTAACCAGAAATCATTATGGAAAAGGAATCGCACAGTATCTGGCATGCAAGACGTCTGAAAAATATCTGCAGAAGTTGCTGGCAGATGCTATGAAGGAAGCAGGTATTGCGGACGCAGTACAGAACACAGAATTTCCTGTTATTGTGCGTCGCATGAAAGATGAAAACGGAAAAACAGTATGGTTCTATTTTAACTATTCCCATACACCGGCAGAGGTTGTTTACATCGGCGCAGATGGTGAGTATCTGATGAAAGAGAACCGGACATTCCCGGGAATTGATGTTGCAGCAGGGGAAAAACTTGCACTTGGCAGTTGGGATGTGCAGATCATCAGAGAAAAATAAAAAATAAGAAATGAGGTAATGCAGGATGAAGCAGGAGTTTTATGACAGATTGGCAGCGCCATTTGAAGCATCGGAGCGAAAGAAGAACTGTCTGCTGAGGATAAATCATATTTTAACGAATGTGGTTTATCTGATTTATCCTGCATTACTTTTGTATTTGGTGGTTTTCAGGGACAGTCGTTTCTGGCGGGTACTGCTTGTTCCTGCGGTAACTTTTGTGATGGTGAGCCTGTTCCGTAAAAAGTTTAATGCGCCGCGGCCTTATGAAAAATGGCTGGTGAAGCCATTGATCCCGAAGGATACAAAAGGAAATTCTTTCCCGAGCAGACATGTATTTTCCATTTATATTATCGCTATGGCGGTGTGGTATGTGTGGATGCCGCTTGGGGTGATCCTTTGTGTGGCAGGGGTATTTCTGGCAGCAGCGCGGGTGATTGGCCGGGTGCATTTTGTAAAAGATGTCGTGGCAGGCGCGTTGATCGCAGTTGGATTTGGAATTTTATGTTTTTGGGTGATCTAGGAGAGAAGGTAATGTAGCATGAGGATAGGAAAAGAAAAAGGTGTTTCAATTGCACCGGAACTGATTGGTTTGTTTTTTGAAGATATTAATTTCGCCGCAGATGGAGGATTATATGCGGAACTGATTGAAAATCGCTCTTTTGAGGCGAAAGAAGCTTATGGTAATCCGGGCAGATTTTATGCAGTAGATGACTTTGGATATGCGTGGAAAGCCTTGTATCAGGCCGGAGAAGAACCTCCATTGATGCAATATGTGACAGGAACGCCGGTTTCTGCGGTGAATCCGCATTACTTACGTTTCACCGCAAAACAGGCGGGACAGGGATTTACAAATAAAGCTTATGACGGTATCCGATTAGAAAAAAATCATACTTATTGTGTATCTTTTTATGCGAGATGCGTGGCATATGAAGGCGATGGCTTTCAGATAAAAGTGCAAAAAGACGGACACATTTTTGCACAGACAGAAGTAAAGGCTGTGAAACCGGTTCCATATGTACCATTCTGTGATCTGAAGATCCCGATGGAGATTGGTTATGGAACCTTGAATCCGGAGATTGAAAAAATCCACCAGATGAATCAGAGTGGCAAATGCCGCAGAAATGAGTGGATAAAATACAAAACAGTACTTGTGGCACAGGATGATGTCTGCGGAGCGCAGTTTGTGCTTACGATGGATGCGCCGGGCATAGTAGAATTTGACCTGATTTCTATGATTCCGGAAGACGCAGTGGCGGGAATTTTCCGTAAGGATCTATTTGAGGCATTGGAGGCGATAAAACCGGGATTTGTGCGTTTCCCGGGTGGCTGCATCGTGGAAGGCATCAGCCTGGATAATCGTTATTACTGGAAAAATACAGTGGGCAATGTGAAAGACCGGCGTTATATCCCAAATCTGTGGGCATTTGATGATGACTGGAACAAAAATGATCCGATGACGAAACGACCGGATGCGCATTACGGTCAGTCTTTCGGCCTTGGATTTTATGAATATTTCCTGTTGTGTGAACTATTAGGAGCAAAACCGCTTCCGGTGCTGAATATTGGTACAGCATGTCAATTCCGTTCCACTGAGATGGTGGATTCTCAGAGTGAGGAATTCAATGAATATGTGCAGGATGCACTGGATCTCATCGAATTTGCCAATGGACCGGTGGACAGTAAATGGGGTGCATTGCGTGCCCAAATGGGGCATCCGCAGCCTTTTGGCATGGATTTCCTTTCTGTCGGAAATGAGCAGTGGGAGACCCAGTATCTTGATATGAGATATCGTTATGAGCAGTTTGAGGCAGCCATTCATGCAAAATATCCTGAGATTCGGTTACTCGGAACGGCAGGACCATTTATGGAGTGTTCTATCACCGAGGATGCATGGAACTATTACCGGGAAAAGGCAAAGGAAAATCCGGAGTTCAGTTATGCAGTGGATGAGCATTATTATGTAAGCCCGCAGTGGCTGTACGACCATGTGGCCATGTACGATGACTATCCGCGGGATGTAGCTGTTTTTGCAGGAGAATACGCGGCACATACGGAAAAAAGGGAAAATTCCATGGAGAGTGCCCTTTCCGAAGCAGCATTGCTGACCGGTATTGAGAAAAATGCGGATGTGGTAAAACTTGCTTCTTATGCACCGTTGTTTAACCGGATCGGACATAGTCAGTGGAAACCGGATATGATATGGTTTGATGACAGTAAGGTATATCTGACACCAAATTATTATGTGCAGAAGTTGTTTGCAAAACACAGAGGAAGTTATACGGTATTATTGCATGATCAGGATGTTGAATTACGAAAGATAGGGATATATGTGTCGGTATCTATGGATGACAGTGAGGATGTCATTGTGAAAGCGGTAAATACAACGAATCAGAATTATGATCTGACGCTGGAAGATGCAGAAGGATTTGCAGTAAATGCGACTGGAAAACAGTGGACATTGCAGGGAACCGGCGAGATACCAGAAGGATTACCGGAGAAATCAGAGGTGACAGAACAGGAAATTCAAATTAATGGAAGTGTAACACTGCCAGGGCAGAGTGTGGTAGTGGTGACTTACAAGTTATAACGTGAGATAAACGCTCCGTGAGGGCGCACATTGTCTGGGAGACAATGGTTTTGCGCCGACCGAAACGAAGTGTAGTGTGCAGTGATTCTGAGAAGA
>CAKRKO010000087.1 GCA_934358495.1 uncultured Eubacterium sp.
GGTCAGTTTGGCTGGGCAATGTTGTCGGGAATTATTTCAAACTGGCTGGTATACTTTTATCAGCCGGATCAGGTAGCTATCAGCCAGGGACAGACGGTATTTATTCCGCAGGGACTGGTAGTCTTTGGAATCTTTACCATTATCGGAGGAATTACCGCGTTTGGACGGATTTTTGATGCGTTTACAGATCCGATGATCGCATCGTTATCTGACCGGTGTACATCGAAACATGGGCGAAGAATCCCATTTTTGAAATGGGCATCTTTGCCACTGGCACTTTCAACCGTGCTTGTATTCTGGTCACCGGTGAATAAAAACAGCCGAATTAACGCAGTATTTTTACTGGTCATGATTCTGGCATACTATTTATCAATTACGGCATATTGTACACCGTACAATGCGCTGATTCCGGAGCTTGGACATACGCAGCAGGAACGGCTGAATATTTCCACTGTGATTTCCTTTACATTTATTGCGGGAACAGCAGTTGCTTATCTGGCACCGACCATCTGGGGCATGTTTATTCCGGCATTTGGAAGAGTCGGCGCAATTCGTGTGACTTTTACGATAATGGCAGTGATTGCATTTATCTGCATGCTTGTTCCGGTGTTCTGTATCCGGGAAAAAGATTATGTCAATACGGTTCCGGCAAAAGAATCAGCATTTCGTTCTCTTGTGGAAACATTTAAAAATGGGGAATTTCGCAAATTTGTCGGATCAGATATTTTTTACTGGATTGCGTTGACAATGTTTCAGACAGGGCTTCCGTTTTTCGTTACCAGTCTGTTGCGTCTTCCAGAGACAATGACAACAATTTATTTTGTCGGAATGACTGCATTATCTCTGGTGTTTTACATACCGGTTAATAAGTTGACACCGAAGATCGGAAAGAAAAAGATGATTCTGTTTGCATTTGTGGTATTCAGTCTGGCTTATTTTTATACCGGTTTTATGGGAAAAATTTCTTTGATACCGGAAAACGTGCAGGGACTGATTCTTATGGTTGTAGCAGCGCTGCCGATGGCAATTTTCGGAATTCTTCCGCAGGCAGTCGTTGCAGATATCGCACAGAGTGATGCTATAACTTCCGGAAGTAACCGGGAAGGCATGTTTTATGCAGCAAGAACCTTTGCATTTAAACTTGGGCAGAGCCTTTCCATGCTGATTTTTACAGCTGTTTCTACGATTGGAGCGGGAAACGGAATCGGTTATCGGATCGCAGCATTTGGAGCAGCAGTATTTTGCTGTGTTGGCGGTATTATTCTTGCGTTCTATAATGAAAAAAGAATTAACAGGATTATCAGCGGAAAATAATCGCTTGTAACAGGGAAGGACAAAAGACAGGATACGAAGGAATGACAATATGGAAATTATACAGGAAGTAAACTATGATGAGACTATGAAGACGACGGTAGAACCATATCTGAAACAACGATGCATAAGCGGATATACAGACAGTTATGATGCAGTCGGGAAACTGCATGTTTTACGTTACCAGGCAGACATGCCAAAAGGTGTGATTGTGATCTGTCATGGATTTACGGAATCCTATCCGAAATATGATGAACTGGTCTATTACTTTTTACAGGCCGGTTATCATGTGTGGTTGCCGGAACATTGCGGACATGGATGGAGTTATCGCCTGACGAACGATTCTTCTCTGGTACATATTGATACATGGAAACGTTATGTCAGAGATTTTCTGAAAATTTGTCAGATGGCAAAAAAAGAATATCCGAATTTGCCGTTAAACGTGTTTGCCCATTCGATGGGAGGGTCAATCGGGGCCATTGCAGTGTCCTGGAAGCCGGAGTGGTTTCAGCATGTGATTTTAAATTCTCCGATGATCCGACCACATACTGCAAATGTTCCGTGGGGAATTTCTGCGTCGGTGTCAACGCTCCAGTGCCTGATCGGAAAAGCAGAACATTATGTGCTTGGACAGAAACCATATGAAGCGAGTGAAACATTTGAGACAAGTGCATCTACATCAAAACCGAGATTTACCCGCTTTAACGAACGCAGAAAATCAACAAAAGAGATGCAGATCTGTGCGGCATCTTACAGCTGGCTGTCGAATGCTGCAAAGATGAACACGTATCTGATGCGTCATGCGTGGAAAAAGTATACGGCACCGATGTTGATTATTCAGGCAGAACAGGACGATTATGTGTGGACAAGTCAAATACAGAAGTTTGCTGATAAGATTAAAAAACATGGTATAGCTGAATGTGAATACCTGTATCTGTCAGGAACAAAACATGAGACATACAGCAGCGATGATGAGACGATGGACAAGTATATCAATAAGGTCTTAGCGTTTATTGAGAAATAAAAGCTTGCCAGATTTTGCAGGCAGTTATATACTGTTTTACATGCAATCGGATTCTGCACGTAAAAAAGGTATGGCAGATATCGGGCATAAAAGAAAAGATAAGGTGAAGGAGAAACAGAAAATGGGGATTTTTGATCGATTTAAGGTTTTAACGGTAAATGATGCCATTAATGAGTCAAGAACAGATAAAAATGCAGTACTGATCGATGTTCGTGCCAAAGATGTATATAAACGCGGGTATATCAGCGGAAGCATCAATATTCCAATGACGCAGTTAGAACTGATCGAAAAACGTGTGCCGGACAAGGAGAAAAAGATTTATATCGTTGGAAGCTATGATAATGATCCGAAAAAGGCAGCAAAAAAATTAAAAAAGATGGGCTATGAACAGGCAATTCCGGGCGGAAGAATGGAAGAACATGAAGGTCCGTTGAAGAAACTGAAATAACATTTCAAGTCGAACGCTCGTGAGACTTGGTGCGTGATTCTGGTCAGCGAAAGCTGACATATTCTTATCAGAATCACTGCACATCCTCGCGGAGCGTTTATCTCAGTCGGAGATTGTACTCCCACTGAGAAAGACTTGTTATTACTCACCACTTACAGAAGTGGGAGTCTTCTCGACTGAGATAAAATTTGGCGATTGACGCTTGTTAATCAAATAAATAAGGCATAATATCAAAACAAATTGATATTATGCCTTATTTGCGTTATAATTAGCGGAATATGCAAAAGACGGTTGACGAATAATTTAGCGACATGCAAAGCGGATTGCGAATGTCCGCTTTTCGAAAAACGATATGGTACAGAAATGGTAAATGATGGAAAAGAAAGAAATCAGAAAACAGTACAAGATGCTGCGAAATAAAATGAGCGAGATGGAAGTAAAAGAAAAATCAGATCGAATCTGCCGGAACATCATCTCAGGTAATTTATTTCAGCAGGCAGAAAGAATAATGGTGTATGCGCCACTTGGAAATGAAGTGGATATCCGTCCGGTGATAGAAGAAGGCTGGCGGCAGCAGAAACGAATTGTGTTTCCAAAAGTATTTGGAGATACAATGCGATATTTTGAAATCAGCAGTTTTTCACAACTGAAGGAAGGTACATTTCATGTAATGGAACCGGTGGAGACAAATCCGGTGGACTGGGAAGAAGCTCTGGTGCTTGTGCCGGGAGTAGCTTTTGACCGTCAGGGTAACCGTATGGGCTATGGCAAAGGCTACTATGACCGGTTTTTTGAAGGAAAAACAGATTGTGTAAAAGTAGGAGTGGCTTATGAACTGCAGGTGGCGGATCAACTGCCAACAGAAGAAAATGATCTGCCTGTGGAATATCTGGTGACAGAAAAAGGAGTATGGAAAAGACAATGAATTATATAGACGCAATGGATTTCCTGGAAGAAACAAAGAAATACGGCAGTCAGCTGGGGCTGACCAGTATTCAGAATCTGATGGCAGAACTTGGCAATATACAGGATGAAATCCCACTGGTACACATCGGTGGTACAAATGGAAAAGGTTCTGTGGGTGCTATGCTTTCCCAGGTCTTGACAGAAGCCGGATATCGCGTGGGCAGATTCTGTACGCCGGATGTATTTGTTTATGAAGATGAGTTTCAGATGAATGGAATAAATATAGAAAAAGGACGGCTGGCACAGCTTTTTACAAGGGTAAAAGCGGCCTGTGAAAAACTGGTGGCACAGGGAATGGCACATCCTACCCGGTTTGAAGTGGAAACCGCGGCAGCCTTTTTATGGTTTTATGAAGAAAACTGTGACATGGCATTGCTGGAAGTCGGAATGGGCGGTGCGACAGATGCAACCAATCTGATCAGAAAGCCACTGGTCAGCGTGCTGACATCCATTAGTATGGATCACATCCGTTTTCTTGGGAATTCACTGGCAGAGATCGCAACTGTAAAAAGCGGCATAATCAAACCACAGGTGCCGGTAGTTACCATGCAGCAAAAGCCGGAGGCAATGGAAGTCATTAAGAAGAAAGCAGAAGAAATGCAGGCGGAGTTGATTGTTGCGGATATTACGCAGGTGCAGAACATAACGCAAAAAGATGGTCGGTATGCATTTGAATGGAAAGTACCAAGGTGTATTCCAGTTACACTTTCCCTCTGCGGTGCATTTCAGGTGGAAAATGCAGTCTGTGTGTTAAATGTATTGCGGATTCTACAGAAAAAGTATCCGAAAATCACAGAAACTGTGATTCAACAGGGACTTTCACATACCATCTGGCACGGTCGTATGGAACAAATCGGAACGGGACCGGATTTCTATCTGGATGGGGCGCATAATGAAGACGCAGTGCGTAAGCTGAGAAAAACACTGGACGAAGGTTTTTCGAACCGAAGAATCGTATATATTATGGGCGTTCTGGCTGACAAAGATTATGAAAAAATGATTACGATGATGTATCAGCCTGGAGATCGTGTATACACTGTGACACCTCAGAATCCCCGGGCGCTGGACGGTAAAGAACTGGAAAAGCAACTTTTCGGGCAAAATATTGATGCACAATATTGTGAAAATATTCAGGATGCGGTATTATATGCTTTGCGGGATGCGCAGAAAGAGGATATGATACTGGCTTTTGGATCGCTGTCGTATCTGCGGGATGTGCGTAACGCATATGAGAGTGAAAAATAAATTTACTAAAAATAATTTGATGTAAGTTAACACCAGAACAGTTGCAGAGAAATAGGAAAAGAAAGATTTATGAAATTTACAGAAAAATTATTGAAACACCCGGAATTTTTGCAGTTGCAGAAACGTGTGCAGGAGATAGAACAGGACAGAATGTACTGTCATCATGAACTGTCACATGCACTGGATGTCTGCCGAATGGCATGGATGATGTATCTGGAAGATGAATATAAGACACATTTAAAGGGTTATGCTGACCATGCGGAGGAACCATACCTGAATGCAGATAACATGCTGGCTAAAAAAGATCAGTTTTACGTGACTGGCCTGTTGCATGATATTGGCAGAGTGGCACAGTATGAGACCGGGGAACATCACAGCGTTGCCGGTGTGCGGATTGCAGAAAAACTGCTGACAGAGATCGAATATCCGTCGGAATGGATGCGTGAGACTTTGCAGATTGTGGGTGTGCATCATGGGAGAGAGGAAAAGGCTGGCGAGCCTTCTAGGATGGAATACTATATTCGCCGGGCGGATCATCTTTCAAGAAACTGTTTTTTCTGTGAAGCATCAGATTCCTGTAAATGGAAGAAAGAAGAACGTAATCAGACGATTTGCTGGTAAAAGTGTAGTGAAAACCTGAACGGTTTTGACAAAAAAACATATTCGGTATATAGAATAAATGGAAAAAATCATACCGAATATAGCATTTTAGAAGGAAAATAAAAAATGATAATAGGAAAGAAAAATTTTGACACAGATCACGAGACATATATTATGGGCATTTTGAATGTGACACCGGACTCATTCTCTGATGGCGGTAATTTTAATTGTCTGGATGCGGCACTGCGCCATACAGAGGAAATGTTGGCAGAAGGCGCTGATATCATCGATATTGGCGGAGAATCCACCCGACCGGGACATGTGCAAATTACAGATCAGGAAGAAATTGACCGTGTGACGCCGATCATCGAAGCGGTAAAAGCCAGATTTGATGTACCGATTTCACTGGATACTTACAAAAGTGCAGTGGCAGAAGCAGGAATTGCATCAGGTGCAGATCTGATCAATGATATCTGGGGATTGAAATATGATCCGAAGATGGCGGACGTGATCGCAAAAGGTGATGTGGCATGCTGTCTGATGCACAACCGGGAGAACAGTAATTATGCAGATTTCCTGAAGGAATGGTACGATGAAACGGCAGAGTGCGTGACGTTGGCAAAAGCAGCCGGTATTGCGGATGATAAAATCATGTTAGATCCGGGAGTTGGATTCGGTAAAACGTATGAGCAGAATCTGATCACCATCAAATACATGGACAAACTGAAAACGCTTGGCTATCCGCTGCTTCTGGGAACTTCCCGGAAATCTGTGATCGGACTGACACTTGACACACCTGTGACCGACCGTGCGCTGGGAACCGCTGTGACAACCGTATTTGCGGTGCAGCAGGGCTATGCTTTTGTTCGTGTGCATGATATCAAGGCAAATAAACAGGCAATTCAGATGACAAAAGCGATTATGGAGGCGTAATATGGATCGTATAAAAATACAGAATCTGGAAGTGTTCGGACACCATGGAGTGTTTTCCGAGGAAACAAAACTGGGACAGAAATTTCTGGTAAATGCAACATTGTACACAAATACGCGTGCAGCCGGTTATTCCGATGACCTGGAAAAATCTATCAACTATGGTGAAGTTTGTCATTTTATTACAGGTTACATGCAAAATCATACATTTAAGCTGATTGAAGCGGTAGCAGAGCATATGGCACAGGCTATGCTGATGGAATATCCGCTTTTACAGAAACTGGATCTGGAGATCCGGAAACCATGGGCACCGATCGGACTGCCTCTGGAAAATGTATCGGTGGAGATCAGCCGCGGCTGGCATACAGTCTATCTCTCTGCGGGTTCAAATCTTGGAGAACGCCAGCAGTTTTTGCGGGCAGCAGTGAGACTTTTGCAGGAATGCAGTGAAATCCGCAATCTGAAAGTGTCAAAACTGATGGAGACAGCACCATATGGCTATACAGAGCAGCCGGCATTTTTAAATGGTGCCATTGAATTAGAGACGTTATTTACACCGCAGGAGTTGCTGATCGTCATCCACAAAATTGAGGCAGAACTGGGTCGGGAGCGTGTGATTCACTGGGGACCGCGCACTATCGATCTGGATATTGTATTTTATGATGATGAAATCGTGGCAGAGTCAGAACTGATCATTCCGCATATCGATATGCAGAACAGATTGTTTGTGTTGGAACCACTCTACATGCTTTGCCCGGGAAAAGTCCATCCGGTGTTGCATAAGACCGTTGCGCAACTTCGTCAGGAACTGATCAGCAAGACACAGAATAAATGGAGTAATGAATGAAGAAGTATAAGTTTATTTTCTGGGATATGGATGGCACACTGGCGAATACTTATGAGGGTGTGACAAACTGTGTGAAATATGCCATGGAACCTTACGGAATCCATCTGGAAGGAGAGGAGGAACTGAGAAAATTTATCGGACCTCCGCTTCGTTTTTCTTTCACAAAATATTGTGGTCTCAGTGAGGAAGAAGCAGAAAAAGCAATTGTGCGCTATCGGGAACGCTATATACCAATCGGAGTATATGAGTGTGAATTATTTGAAGGCGTACGTGAGACGGTTCAGGCTTTCAAAAAAGCAGGATACATTCAGGTCATCACATCATCCAAGCCGGAGGCACAGTGTCGCCAGGTGCTGGAAAAATTTGATCTGCTGACAGAATTAGACGAAGTAGTCGGTGCCAGTCATGATGGCAGAATTGATACAAAAATTGAAGTATTACAGGAAGCATTTCGACGGATGAAAGCACAGTATGCGGATTTTTCCAAAGAACAAACAGTGCTGATCGGAGATACGCATTATGATGCAGATGGTGCAAAGGAAGGCGGTATCGACTGCATCGGAGTAGGCTATGGATTCGGAGGCGCAGAAGAAATGTGGAATGCCGGTGCTGTGGCCGTATATGAAGACCAGAAAGCATTGCGGGAAGCATTGCTATAAGTTATAATAGATAAACGCTCCGCGGGGATGTGCAGTGATTCTGAGAAGAATATGTCAGCTTTCGCTGACCAGAATCACGCACCAAGTCCCACGTGCGTTCGACTTGAAGTCTGTTTGTAATTAATCAGAGATGAAAAATCAGAACGAAACTGAGCGAACTGTGGAATCGTTGACACGAGCCAGAATTTGAGGGAGGACGTTATGAAGCGAAAAGAAAAAATGCGGCAGATTGTAAAAGAGGCAAAATCTGTCCTGTGGGCAGTCATTGCAATTATCGTGTTCTGGATAGTTGCAGGGTTTGGAGTAAGTAAGTTACATATCACTATTTTCCATACTCCGTTATGGGCTATCACAGGATGCATCGGCACATGGATATTTTCCATTATTGTCGTTGTATATCTGATGAAACGCGTATTTAAAGACTTTGAACTGGAGGAGGAAAATGCAGATGAATAAGAATATCCTGGCATTGATGCCGGTGTTTGTTTTTATGATCATTATGCTGATCGTAAGTATTTATGTGCGCCGGGCATCTGCAAAAAAAGCCTCCGAGGGCTTTGTAAAAGATTATTTTATCGGTTCCCGTAGTCTGGGAGGCTTTGTACTGGCGATGACCACCGTTGCAACTTACAGTTCGGTAAGTTCCTTTGTCGGCGGACCGGGACAGGCCTGGAGCATTGGATTCGGATGGATCTATATGTCCGTCGTTCAGGTGACAGCGTTATTGTTGGTGCTTGGTATCCTTGGTAAAAAAATGGCGATGGTATCACGAAAAATTGATGCGGTAACAATTATCGATGTGATCAGACATCGGTATCAGTCCGATGTGCTGGCAAATATTTCCGCAATTATCATCGTTATTTTCTTCGCGGCAACGATGGTTGCTCAGTTTGTAGGTGGTGCAAAATTATTCGAGGCAGTAACAGGATATTCTTATCTTACCGGACTGGTCGTATTCGGACTGGTCGTTGTTATCTATACAACTGTCGGCGGATTCCGCGGTGTAGCCATTACCGACGCGGTTTGTGCTATGGTTATGCTGGCAGGAATGGTGATCCTGCTGGTTGGTATTATCCGTCAGGGCGGCGGTTATGAGACCATTATGGAAAATATCGCAGCGACAAAGCCGGAAATGCTGGAGCCATTATCCGGTGGAAATATGCCGGTGAGCCTGTATATTTCCCAGTGGATGCTGGTTGGTATTTTTACATTGGGATTACCGCAGTCAGCAGTGCGTTGCTTAAGCTACAAAGATACAAAATCTCTGCATCACGCGATTATCCTTGGAACTGTTGTTGTTGGTGCTATGAATATCGGCATGAACTTCATTGGTGTGTTATCTGCGGGTGTACTGACCGGTAATCTGGCAGACTATGGAAACAGCGTGGACAATATCATTCCGTTGGCCATTGCAGGTTCCTTAAAACCACTGATAGCCGGAATCTGTATCATCGGACCGATTGCAGCGTCCATTTCTACCATTTCCTCTCTATTGCTGAGTACCACATCTTCTATCGTAAAAGATGTGTATATGTACGAGAAAGAGAAAAAGGGACATGCGGTATCCGAGAAAACAACAACGATGCTGAGCCAGATCTGTACTTTGGTGATCGGACTTATCATTTTTGGAATTTCTATCAATCCGCCCAGTGTCATCTGGAAGATCAATATGTTTGCTTTCGGTGGACTGGAAAGTGCATTTTTCTGGATTTTCTTACTTGGTATGTTCTGGAAAAAGGCAAACAAAGCCGGAGCGATCAGCGCAATCATCGGTGGCACGGTATGCTATTGTGTGACCATGTTTTTCGGATTGAAAATCGCGAATCTGCACCAGATTCTGATCGGTATCAGTGTATCACTGCTTTGCATGGTGATTGGTTCCGTAGTTGGCAAAAAAACTGACGATACGGTTTTAAAACTGTACTTTTAATGAGTGTTAATCAGTAAATTATAAAAGGAAAAATCGAAAAAATTTATCTCACTCGCTAGACGTTCACTTCCTTCGTTTCACGGCGGTTTCATCGCGCTCGTTCCCACCTCCTATAAAAGCTGGTCGGTTCTCACTCGCGCAAAACCTTGTGAAACTCAGTCGTTCACTCAACCGCTCGTCGAGATAAATTTTTTCGATTTTTCTATTTACAGTTTGGAAATGAGAACTGTTTTTCGCAGTAGTATTGCGTATCATGTTATAATTACTGAAATGGCGAAATCAGAGACTCCTTCTGCGACTAGCGGTTGCAGAAGGAGTCTCTGATTTTGCCCTTCATAATATTAAATTTTAGTCAACATCCCCAAAAAAGAATGAATTGAACATAAAATTTGAAAAATTTACCTGTAACACATGAATCTAATTCCCACAGGTAAATTTTTTTATAAAGAAATAGAAAATGAAATTGTGTGATACAGAATAAAATAGATAGATAATTGAAATAATTCAGAAACAATAACAAGATAAAAAACAAAATGTCTGACTATCTGACAATTTAAGAAAAAAAGTGGGTTTACAATTAAAAAAAAAAGCGGTATAGTATACCCAATCAATCAGTTTGCGTTAATACATGTAAAAAAGCGTATGTAACGGATTACAGAAAGGAAAATGTTATGAAACTTCATATGAACGAGAGCAACGCCAAGGCTGTCGGCATGTACGATCCAAGGTTCG
>CAKRKO010000088.1 GCA_934358495.1 uncultured Eubacterium sp.
GATGAACACCTTAATTGTACTTCGAGGTTTCTTTTTATTCAATTGACGTTATTTCTGAATTACAGGAATGCTCCCTAACTGCAAATTATCTGCCCAGCAGTTTTTTCATCATTGCCACATGTCTGCGTGTCATAATCTCTGCATTACCAGATTCATGATCTTCATATTCAGTAACAATATATCCGTTGAAATCTGAATTTTGAATTACTGGAAGAATTTCATTGTACGGAATACTTGCTTCTTTCAGATCTTCACTTACATAATGGCATTTTCCATGCATGTGGAAACAGTATGGAATAATTTCTTTTAAACCTTCTAATTCTGATTTACAGTCTTTTCTGAACTGTACAAATCCATACATTCCCTGCAATGCTCCAAAGGCTGGTCCTGTCGCTCCAGCTTCTGCCAGTTTTCTGACAGCGTCTTCCTGCGGAACGCCATTCAGACGCATCTCCTTTGCCATTTCCAGAATTTCCAACGGTACTCCCTGTGCCAGAGCATTATCCCAGTGTGGTTTGTTTGGTGCCGTTGCAAATAATCCAAAATCTGGTACAAAACCAATATATTTTGAACCGGATTCCTGAATTTTCTCCAGATACTGTCTCATGATTGGTGTATTTGGTGTTTCCGGATTATGGATTTCAATACCTACCTTTACGTCATATGCTTCTGCGTAAGGTGCTAATTTTACAAGAACATCCGGACTGATGAGAAACTGTTCACGCATTACATGACACCCCATCTTATTAGCACTTTTGACATCGTTGATCGCCATCTGAAGCATTTCCGTCTCTGTCAGATTACGGTCTCCTCTCATTCCACGATCCATGTTTGCAGAATAACATACCGGGGCTATATCGTAATAATCAGATATTGCTTTTATTTCACCCAAAAATTTGTCACTTACATACGGATAAGATGGTACCATCTGTGTGGCAACAATTTCATACCCTTCTGATCCAATTTCTTTTGCCTTACGAATGCAGTCTTCCAGAGTCATTTCACCGCGACAATATTCCCGTGTAAAGCAGTACAGTGTAATTCCTAATTTAATATTACTCATAGTTGTGACCTCCCTAAAACTCTGCTAATGTAAGTTTTTTACTTCCACATCCATCAACCGGCATATATTCTGTATCACTGAGTGGCATATATGGTGAGTGAAACATTAATTTTACATCTATATTATGTTCTCCCGATGGAATTCCACCCTCTCTAAATACTTTAATTGTTGCCGGTTCTGTAATCAACCAAAATTCAGAAACCAGATCACGTAACTGACTGATACCAAATTCTTTTCCATGTAAGCAGAATTTAATATCTTGTTCCGGAACCTCTTCTCCATCAACTTTCACACCAAATTCATCAATGACAGAAAGGAAATGTCCTCTATAATAACTTAATCTGATATCAAATTGATAACCTACTTTTTTTCCATTTGCAAATATATTTTTCAGGCTGTTATCACATACTACATCCACAAAATTAATTCTCATTGCAAAAGCCATGTTATCTACCTCCTATATTTAGAAATGTATTCTCAGAATTTACCAAACGTAATATTCTGAGAATACATAGATATTTTTCTAGAACTTAATTTCTTTGTCTTCTTTTGCTGATTTGTAAATTGCATCCAAAATCTTGGTAACAGCTAATGCTTCTTCCGGTTTTACAAGCGGTTCTGTATCTGTTGCTACCGCATTCAACCACTGTCTGCAATCGATGGTTCCCTCTTCTCCACCGCCACCGCCAAAGTAAGCGACACCGCCTACCGGTGAAATTGTCTCTTCCATTAACTGGTTATTTCTTCCTCTGTTATAAATGAGTTCATTCTTTGTATAGCTCATTCCAGAATGAATTTCAGCACCGGCTTTTGTTCCGCAAAGAGTAGTAGATGCTTCTCTTGATTCCAGAATATTTAATGCCCAGCTTGCTTCCAGGTTGATCGTAGCACCATTTTTCATTTTAATGAATCCCATAGCAGAATCTTCTACTTCATATGTTTCCGGATCCCATGGTCCAAATAAATTTCCTTCTGTTGCCTGCTGCAAACCACCCAGTTTATAGAATACAGATCCTGTAACACTGTCAATATCATAATTGTTCATACACCACAAAGTGATATCAAGTGCATGTGTTCCAATATCAATTAACGGACCGCCACCCTGTGCAGCTTTATCCATGAATACGCCCCATGTCGGAACACCTCTTCTACGAACTGCGTGTGCTTTTCCATAATAAATATCTCCAAGATCTCCTTTTTCACATGCTGCGTGAAGATTCTGTACTTCCGGACGGAAACGATTCTGGTATCCGACTGTAAATTTCATTCCAGACTTTTTCCATGCTTCTACCATTTTTTCTGCCTCTTCAGTACTGTGAGACATTGGTTTTTCACAATATACATTCTTCTTTGCAGCAAAAGCATCAATTGCAATCTGACTATGTGCCACATTTGGGGTACAGATATGTACTACATCAATACTTTCATCTTTTAACAGTTCTCTGTAATCTGTATACACCTTAGCATCCGGTGTACCATACTCTTTGGCAGCTTTTACCGCACGTTCTTCAATAATATCGCAAAAAGCTACAATCTCGTTCAGGTCTGCATTGTTCTTTAATGCAGGAAAATGTTTTTGATTTGCAATACCACCACAACCAATGACAGCTACTTTTAATTTTTTCACTTTGTTTTCCTCCTTAAGATATATCGTTTCTTGATGCTTTAATTATACGAATTAAAATCTATTACCGCTTTCTTGTACGTGTTCAAAAAACCCATCATTTATGACCTGTAATTCATTCCCACACGATTTCTATCTTACAAGGTCAAAATTATACCCCTAATCTTTGACCGTAAGCAGTTGTATTATATTTAGATAAATTCAACAAAAAAACTCTGTACCATTTTGTTTTCTATACAAAATGAAAACAAGTACAAAGTTTTTCTTGTTACAACTATATATAATCTCCTTTAATCAAAGACCCAATATAGTTATGGTTTATATTTATTTTATGAGGAGTTTGAACAATATTAATTTTTACTCAAATAAAATGGCTTGGCCTGTTTCTGCTGATTTCCAAGCTGTTTCCATTACAGAAAGTACTCTTCTTACTTCTGAAATTTTAATTTTTGATTCTGCTCTTCCATTCAAAACATCATCTACATTTCTATAAAAATCTACCCAGTCTGTCTGAATCTCCGGTAACGGTTCTTCCACGATTCCTCCAGGTGGAACCGGAGCAAACTGTCTGGTCGGTCCTGCTTCAGTCTCTGTAATCTGCGGTGGAAGTTTTTCCAGAAGTTTTCCGGTTCGATAAATACTTCCGCTACAGCCAAAATCATTGACAACCAATGTTCCTTTGTCTCCGGCTGCCAGCCATCTTGGTTGATATTTTAAAATATATGTGGAAAGTTCAATATGCGCTGTCACACCATTGTCCATTTTCAAAATAATTTTAAAATAATCGTCTACTTCTTCATGCAGCACATTTTTAATATCTGCATATACTGACTTAATTTTAGCATCTGGCATCATAAATAAAATCTGATCTATAAGATGAACACCCCAATCATAAATCATGCCACCACCATATTTTTTGTATAAATGCCATTCATGCATATATCCATTTCCGGAATGTAATTTTGATTCGATTGTAAATATATTTCCCAGAAGCCCTTCATTATAGGCTTTCTTTACAATCAGCATGTCCTTATCCCAACGACGGTTTTGGTGAGATGTAAAAAATACACCTGCCTCTTTACATGCTTTCTCCATCTCATCTAATTCCTGTACATTCAATGCTGCCGGCTTTTCAGTTATAACATTTTTTCCTGCCTTTGCAGCCTTAATACACATTTCTTTATGCAAATAATTTGGAACGGTAAGAATAACTGTATTTACTTCTGAATCTGCGAGAAGATCATCTGCTGTTTTATACGTCTTAAATCCCATTTCAATTGCTTCTTTTTGTTTTGCTTCTGCAATATCGCATACTGCCGCAATCTCAACTCCGGCTCTTGGTGCATTCTGTGAATGCCACTTTCCCATACCGCCAAATCCAATAATTCCTAATTTAATTTTCATATCTATGTTCCTTTTTTCTAAATCACAAAATTTTTCAGATACTTTGCACTTAAAATTACTGCTTTCTTAGCATCTTCCAAACTTTTTTCAAAAGCTTTGTCTTCGACTTCTATACATGTATATCCATCATATCCGATGTCCGTCAATGCAGATACATATTTGCCCCAGTCAACATCTCCAAGTCCTGGAATCTTCGGTGACATGTATTCCAAAGGAGTGGCCATTATTCCTACATCTGCCAATTTATCTTTATATATTTTAATGTCTTTATAATGTACATGAAAGATTTTGTCTTTAAATTCATAAATCGGTTTAATGTAATCCATTTGTTGCCATACAAAATGTGATGGGTCATAATTTATTCCAAAATTTGGACTGTCAATAATTTCAAACACTTTTCTCCAGTTTGAAGGTGAAGTCATTAAATTCTGTCCACCAGGCCATTCATCTTCTGTAAAAAGCATTGGACAATTTTCAATTCCGATTTTAACATTTTGTTCTTCTGCATATTTTACAATTGGTGGCCAGACTTCTTTTACAATCTCAAGGTTTTCTGAAACCGTTTTTTGAGGATCTCTTCCTAAAAAAGTTGTAATCATATTTACATCCAGCATTACAGATGCATCGATTAATTTGTAAATATGTGCAATGTATGACTGTCTTTTTTCCAGATCCGGATCCAAAGTGTTTGGATAATACGCAAGCGATGAAATTGCAACCCCTTTTTCATTGCAGTATGCCTTTATTTCATTAGCTTTTTCTTGTGTCAGATTTGCAACATCAATATGACTGACACCTGCATATCTTCTTTGAGCCCCTCCACATGGCCAACAAGCCACTTCCAGACATTCCAACTTATTTTCAGCAGCAAAATCTACCACCTCTTTAAAGTTCATTCCCTCACAGATAGCTGTAATAAAACCAAGTTTCACTTACTACATTCTCCTTTCCGTTCATTTTTAATTTCTCTATGCTTTTGTTGTTATAATTGTATATATTTTTTATTCCATTGACTTCCATCATTCATACTTTTTAAGTATTCTATTTTGACACTTTTTTATTATTTTTATCTTCTTTAAAGAAAGAGGTCAAAATTAATGTATTAATTTTGACCTCTTTCTTCTATCCGATTTTTCTTATTTTCACATACATAATTTCATTTGGCTCCAGCAAAAGATTTACTTCCATCTCATGCCCTGTCACATTTACTGTATCAATCATCATTTTAGGTTCACATACTTTCCGGAAATATTTCACCTCTTCCCTGTCTATATCACGAATATATTTCATTTCTCCCCATATGCCAAGTATGTTCCCATAGTCTTCATTTACACGATATGTTTTCTGCTGATAAACCCCCTCTTCCACATCTTGAAGAAGAATATTTAATCTTGTCTTTTTCTTATCTTCGCTATATTTCCAAATTTGATCTTTTTCCAGTTCATCTTCCTTCATCAAATAGTAATTATAATTTAAATTGCGCATATTATGACATAATATTCCATATGCACCATTCCCATCTGAGGTAATAATATAATTATTTCCTTTTCCTACAAAATACGGATATAACCGATTTAAAAACTCAAATGCGAATCCAGCCGGTTTTAAGATACCATCCTTTGACAGCACTCCCATACCACCATATAATAGGCTATTGGAATCATAATGTTCCGCAATTCTGTCACTTCCTTCAAAATATGCTGCAATATCTGCGATGTCATAAAAATCTAAATAGTTTTTTATAATATAGGCTCCCTTAAAACAAGTGTCATTAATATAATTCCGATCAGAAACCGTCAAATTCCATTCCGTAATATATAATTTTGTATCCTGCAAACCTGCACAATTCATACGTTCTCGCACTGCTAATGCCGCCTGTTTCAGCGCATCCATATCAGTATCTCTCTTGGCAACTTTTTCCCCATCCTCTTCTTTCCAGGTATATCCATACAGAATAGTCGAAATAAAATCCGGCTTTATTGTTTCCGTTTCCCATAAATCCAGAATATTATCCTCTTCAATCAAATTTCCTCGAAGTCCATATCCACCAACTTCCAAGTGTGGACTATAGCTTTTAATGATCTTATATGTACTATGAAACATCCGAATATATTTTTCTTTATTTTCCTTGCTTCGAAGAATTCTTTCATCCCACCATAATTCCATTCTCCACTGTTCTGTCTGTTCTCGGCCATATCTCAATACTAAATGTTTCATCAATGCATGTAAAAATTCTTCCCATATTGCTGGTAGCGGATACAAATGCTCTTTTTCAGTATTTTCAATCGTACTTTGTGTATTTTTTTGAATTCGCTTTGGCTTTCCTCCCAATTCAATATGTGGCTTAATATCATTTTGTATAAGGAAATCCAAAATAGAATCCAATCTTGTAAAGTTATAGCTTCTGCCTTCAGATAAGCGCAACAACATATCCTGAGAAAAGATATTCCAAAACCTTATATATTCAATTCCTAATGCTCCTTTCAGTAATATTATATGTTCTCTTATTTCTGAGCTGAGCATATCGCTTGCTGAACCTATATTAATAAGTCTGTTCCATATTGGTTTCACATATTGTTCAGACTTTACTGATTCACTTACCTCTATATGTTCTTCTGATTTATCTGTATTCTGTTCTATCTCCTCCCCTAAAATATTCAAAAGACGTTGCTCTATATCTTTATCATATATTTCTTTCTGAACAGGTTGCTTATCATTTATCGCTTTCTTTCGAAAAGCAGATGGCGTATCACCATAACTTTCCTTAAATGCTTTATTGAATACAGCAGCACTTGCGAATCCGTTATCATATGCCACACGCGTAATAGGTACATTTGTATACAACAATTCATCGGCAGCATGATACAATCTTACCGTTTTCAAATAATCGGCAAAATTCATTTTATAATTTTTTTTAAAAAAACGAGATAAATATCCAATAGAAAGATATAATTTTTCTGACAAATCTTTTAAGCTGATGTTTTGTGCATAATTAGAACGTATATAATTATTAATCTGCATGATACGTTCTTCAAACCGTTCTCCTTCTGCAAGCATCTTTTTATTTCCAAGTTGCACTCGAAAACATGACGCTAAAGTATCCAGTATTTTGTAACATAACGAAATATATCTAAAGCTCGCCACATTTTGCTCTTGTGTAAGATAAAAACCTAATAATTTTTTTAGCCACTTACGTATTTCATTATATCTCTCATCATTTTCTTTTGATGAATCACAAAAAAACATAATGTCAATACTTCGCAACACATCACTAACAAGTGGATATGCTATTTCCAGTCGCATATATAACGCATTCTTATCTGCTAATTCTACCCGGTGTTTTTTATTTGCATTGATAACCAGAACATCTTCAACTTTTAACTCACTCTTCTGTTCTCCAACTTCCACTGTCATGTAGCCATCTAACACATAAATTAATTCTATATCCTGATGAAAATGTTCTTTTTCTTCGATTTGATTTTTTATTTCTATACTAACTTTGTTAAATCTAGAATAGTCTCCCATAAAAATCTTCCCCATCCATATATTTTTTTCATTGTATCACGCAAATGAAATCCGTGCAAAAATTTCTTTTTTACTATATCATATAATATCATAGAATCTTTTCTATAACTACGGTACACATTATGATTTTAAATATGTGATTAGTAGACTAACTCCCTCAAAAAATGTTCATAATAACATGATTGATACCAAAGGAAATATTATATGAAATTAAACTATAACGAAAAAGAGCTACAACAATTATTAAAAGACTTCCACCACTTAACCGGTATGACACTTACCCTCTATGATCCGGAGGGGGAATGGATTTTCAGTTACCCCGCAGGTGAACAGCCTTTCTGCAACTGCATCAAAAATTCCCCGGAAGGTGCCACACTCTGTGATGTTTCTGACCGGGCCTCTTTTGCTGCCGCCAAAGCTTCCGGGGAATGTGTCATCTACAAATGCCATGCCGGCCTGGTCGAAGCTACTGCACCTATTATCAGCGATGGTTTTACCATCGGATACCTTATGATGGGGCAGGTTTCCAATGCCACCACCCCCGACGAATTGCAGGCATTGATTGAACATGCATTTGATACCTATCATCTGCATACGCCTGACAAATATGCAACACGAAAAAATATAACAAACAATCCCAACATGGGAACAAACCCGGATGAAAAAAATACACCTGGAATCCATAATTCCAAAACCAATATCGATATCATACACACACATACTGGCAGCCCTTGTGACAACTGGCAACACTATGCTGCAAAAATCCCATGCATCTCTGACACGCAGATTCACGCTGCTGCCAATATTATGGAAGCATGCATTTCCTCTATTCTGTATAAAAAACTGATTTCGATTGAGAAACAGCAATTTGAACACAACATCAATGCTTATATTCTGTCACACCTTACCGATGATTTATCCGTAGAACGTCTCTGCGAGCATCTGCACTTAAGCCGCCGAAAACTCTACGAATATTCCGAACAGTTTTTGCATTGCAGCATCGCCCGCTATATCAAAAAAATGCGCCTGCAGCATGCGCAGACGCTATTGACAGACACCGACCTTCCGGTTTCCGTTATTTCCGAGCAATGTGGATTTTCTGACTATAATTACTTCTGTCGGATTTTCAAACAGGAGAATGGTATGTCTGCCAGAAAATATCGCAATGTACACTATGTTTAAGCAAAAATATGGATATATTCTGATTTCATATATCATTGTTCATCGACTTTATGATATACTATCGTAGCTACCACCCCTAGACAGGTACAGAAAGGGGGTGTGATTGCATGGATTTACTCACATCATTTTTTGTCTCTGTCATGGCAAGTGTAGTTGCCTACTATATTTGCAAATGGTTGGATAGAGATCATTAACGGTAGCCAGCCTAAGGGAATAATCCACCTTGCCAAAACGGAATAAAAAAGCCTCGGAGCTGGAACCTCCGAGGCTTTTTGCGTGTCTGCATGGACACTCACATCGTTTTGCCTATTGGCATTATAGCATATGCAAAATTTATTTTCAATATTCCAAAGAAATATTATGTTTAGAACTCCAGAACTTGTTACAGTCCTAATGCCGATATTTATTTGCTTCTTTCAAACGTGCCATTGCACGGGCCAGTGATGCGGTATTGCGATAATACTCCATACGACTCTTGTGCTGAAGCAGACGTTCTTCTGCACGCTCTTTGGCTTCTTTGGCACGACGGACATCGATTTCTTCCGGACGTTCGATTGTGTCTACCAGGATTTCCACCTGATTGTCGGAATCAACTTCCGCAAATCCACTTCCGCAAACGGCCGGAATCATCTTGCCGTCAGTGGTTCCGATACGCACTTCGCCTTCTTTCAGTGCAACGACGCATTCCTCATGGTTTGCCAGAATCTGAACTTCACCATCGATGGCTGGCAGAACGATGGATTCTGCCTCATCATCGAAAAAAATCTTATCATATGCAATAATTTTTAAATGAAATGTACTCATAGTCACACCTCACTAATGATTGCCGTTCTTTGCTTTTTCAATGACATCGTCAATGGTTCCCACATTGAAAAATGCCCATTCCGGATATTCATCCATCTCACCGTCAATGATTTTTTTAAATCCTTTGACAGTCTCTTCCAGCGGTACATATTTACCGGGGATTCCGGTAAATGTCTCAGCCACATGGAACGGCTGTGACAGAAAACGCTGGATTTTTCTTGCACGATATACAGTGGTCTTATCCTCTTCAGAAAGTTCTTCCATACCAAGAATTGCGATGATATCCTGCAGTTCTTTGTAACTTTGCAGAATTTCCTGTACACGACGTGCAACCTCGTAATGCTCTTCACCGACAATATCCGGCTCCAGAATACGTGAGTTAGACTCCAGCGGATCAACAGCCGGATAAATACCCTGCTCAACGATCTTTCTGGAAAGTACCGTTGTCGCATCCAGATGTGCGAATGTAGTTGCCGGAGCCGGGTCAGTTAAGTCATCGGCCGGTACGTAGATCGCCTGTACCGATGTAACAGAACCTTCTTTTGTGGAAGCGATACGCTCCTGCAATTCACCGACTTCATTTGCCAGTGTCGGCTGATAACCTACTGCGGATGGCATACGTCCAAGCAGCGCAGAAACCTCAGAACCAGCCTGTACATAACGGAAAATGTTATCGATAAATAACAGTACATCCTGGTGTTCTTTGTCACGGAAATACTCTGCCATAGTCAGACCGGTCTCAGCTACACGCATACGAGCTCCTGGTGGCTCATTCATCTGTCCGAACACTAAGGCTGTTTTTTCCAGAACGCCGGATTCTTTCATCTCTGTCCACAGATC
>CAKRKO010000089.1 GCA_934358495.1 uncultured Eubacterium sp.
GATTGTACTCCCACTGAGAAAGACTTGTTATTACTCACCACTTGCAGAAGTGGGAGTCTTCTCGACTGAGATAAATTCCATCAACGAAAAGTTCCACAATAATCAAACGCATTTTCCACCAAATGAATATTGTGCAAAGACACCTCTGCCACATCAAACCGGCAAGGATGTTCCATAGAATATCCGCATCTCTTCAGATAAAAAACTGCAGCATTGGAAATTCGTTGCCGTTTCCGAACATCCACTGCCTCACACGGCGTGCCAAATTGTTCATTGCTACGGTATTTGACCTCGATAAAAATGAGATATCCATCCTTTTTTGCAATCAGGTCGATTTCACCAAATGAACAGCGAAAATTCTGCTCCACAACAACAAAACCATGCTGCCGCATCCAATCTGCCACTCGCTGTTCCTGTGCCATACCAATTTCTCGTGTATTCACATCTGCCTCTTTCTACTCTCTCCGGCAAATATTAATTTATATCACCCACCACTTATACAAGTGAGAGTATGCTCGACTCAGATAAAGTTATGTATAAAACTCTGTCTGTGAATCGGAGATGCTCCATATTTTTTCAATGCTTCAATATGTGCTGCCGAACCATAACCTTTATTGGATGCAAATCCATACTCCGGCATGATTTTATCATATTCCACCATCAGTCGATCTCTCGTCACTTTGGCAATTATACTTGCTGCACCAATGGAAATACTTTTCGCATCACCTTTAATAATTGGAACCTGATAAATATCCACTTCCGGTATTGTCACTGCATCATTCAAAAGCAGATTCGGCTGCGGATCTAATTTGCTGATTGCTTCCCGCATAGCTTCATAAGTAGCCTGCAAAATATTGATCTCATCGATTCGTGCCGGAGATGCCATACCAATGCCGGTAGCGACTGCCTGCTCCATGATCACATCATAAAGCTCTTCACGTTTTTTTTCACTGAGTTTTTTTGAATCATTAATATACAAAATATTACAATCTTTTGGAAGGATGACTGCTCCGGCTACTACCGGCCCTGCTAATGGACCACGTCCAACCTCGTCTATGCCACAGATAAAAGCGTAATCCGCATATTTGCGTTCATAAATTTTAAGCGCATCAATGCGAAGCAGTTCCTTCTCATATTTTTCCAAACGTTTTTGTGCCTGACTTACAGCTGCCTTTACACCTGCCCGTTCATCTGTGCTGTATTTTTCAATAAACTGCTGCAGTCTGGTTTCTTCCGTCGCATTTAATTCTTCTTTAATCTCACCGATTTTTCTGACTGTCATCTTAATTTGCCTCCGGCAATTCCAATGTGATACGTCCCAGGCGTCCTGATCTGAAATCGTCAATCACAAGTGCTGCTGCTTTGCTGTAATCAATCTCATTTCCACGCTGTACACAACCACGTTTCTGTGCAATAGCTTCGAGGATTTCCACCGGACGCTCAACATTCTCTTCCACCTCATAACGGGCAGCCAATGTACCTGCATAATTTTCTCGCAGAAAAGAAATTAATTCCAGTGAAAGCTCATCGATGTTCAGAATTTCATCCTTGATAGAACCGATCAGCGCCAGACGGAGTCCTACCATCTGATCATCAAATTTCGGCCATAAAATTCCTGGTGTATCCAACAGTTCTACATCTTTGTTTAATCGAATCCACTGTTTTCCTTTTGTCACACCCGGTTTGTTTCCAGTCTTTGCACATGCTTTTCCAGCAAATGTATTTATAAATGTAGATTTTCCCACATTCGGGATTCCGACAACCATGGCACGCACCGGGCGGTTTTTAATGCCTCTGCGACGGTCACGTTCAATTTTCTCCTTGCAGGCTTCCAGAATGACATTCTGGATCTCTTTCATACTATTTCTGCGGCGTGCATCCAGCTTTACCACATAAAATCCTTTTGCTTTAAAGTAAGAAGCCCACGCTTCATTTTTTCTCTCATCTGACAAATCTGACTTGTTTAACAAAATCAGACGCGCTTTATTTTTTCCAAGTTCATCAATATCCGGATTACGGCTGCTTAGCGGAATTCTCGCATCCACCAGTTCGATTACCAGATCAATCAGTTTAATATCTTCCTGCATCTGGCGCTTTGCCTTCGTCATATGCCCCGGGTACCACTGAAAATTCATACTTTATCCCTCTTTCTTCTATTTGATACGTCCCATCTTCTTGAACGGACGCGTAATATACCATGCTTTTCCTTTGATATAGCTTTTTTTCACATTTCCGATATTCGCATATCTGCTGTCCTCACTGCTATTTCGGTTATCACCAAGCACAAAATATTCATCTTCGCCAACCGTGATCTCGTCCTCTGCAACACCTGCGTTTTTGATTGTCTCGGTATCCTCCACATCATACAATTCACCGTTGACGTACAACAGACCATTTTTAATCTGCACCTTGTCACCCGGTACACCGATTACACGTTTGACGTAATAATGACTCTTCTCATTGCCATTTGGCAAAAACACAATCACGTCACCAGCTTTTGGACTTTTTATGTTATAAACAAAACGATTCACCAGAATCTGGCTTCCGTCTGAAACCGTCGGTTCCATGGAATTGCCAACTACTGTCACCTTCATTCCCGCGCAATATACTACCACGAAAGCGATCAGCAATACAATAATTATTTCCACAACCCACGCGGCCAGACTTTTGGCCGTAGACAGTTTCATTTTTTTTCGTCTTCTGCGAAAATTCAGACCACCTGAATGAAATAATGTCATACTAGATTTCCTCCTATCAAAACGTGTGTTTTTATTGTAACAGAAAATATTCTTTTCAAACACCCTATAAATAAGGAAAATGCTGCAACGAAAATTTCTTTTCGTGTGAGTGCGCATCTTTTGCACGAAGTGCTTTTGTTTGAAAGGAAATTCAACGTTATTTCCTTTCAAACGAAAAAACCCCCTGAAGATGCAAAGCATCATTCAGAGGATTATCATCATTCAGCATACTAGCGCCAATTATTTTACTAACTCTTTAACTTTAGCTTTCTTACCTACACGATCTCTTAAGTAGTAAAGTTTTGCACGTCTTACTTTACCGTAACGAACAACTTCAACTTTCTCTACGTTCGGAGAGTGTAATGGCCAAGTTTTCTCTACGCCAACACCATTGGAGAATTTACGAACTGTAAATGTCTCACGGTTGCTTCCGCCCTGTTTCTTTAATACAGTACCCTCGAAAACCTGAATTCTTTCGCGGTTACCCTCTTTGATTTTTGCAGATACACGAACAGTATCTCCTACGGAAAACTCCGGTACTTCAGCTTTCAGCTGCTCAGCTTCGATGCTTTTGATAATTTCATTTGCGTTCATTTTTGTGACCTCCTGTTATTTGGATGTTCTTAATACATAATGTAGCAGAGGACCATCTCTTTTTTAATTCACAACGTATGATAGTTTACCATACTTATTTATAAAAATCAACATAAAATACTGCTTTTACATTGTATTTTTGACAATTCATTCGTGGATAGTAAAAAAGTAAGTAAAGTAGATGTACACACTCTATTTTTTTAATTGCTTTAGGATCTGCTTTACATCTGCCCGGGAGAGTTCTGCTTCCTCCAGCAATTCCGGCCGGTTGCGCAGCGTCCGCTGCACAGACTGCTCATGTCGCCAGCTTTCAATCTTTTTATGATCTCCGGAAAGCAGTACCTGCGGCACTTCCTTTCCGTTCCAGTTCGCCGGACGGCTATACTGCGGATATTCCAACAGACCGCCTTCTAATGATTCCGTAGATCCGGATTCCTCATTGGTCAGCACACCCGGAACCATTCTGGAAATTGCGTCCACCATAACCATGGCAGGAAGTTCCCCGCCGGTCAGCACATAATCACCAATGGACACATAATCTGTCACGATTTCCTCCAACACACGTTCATCCACGCCTTCATAATGCCCGCACAAAAAGATCAGATCTTCTTCTCTTGCATATTCCTTTGCCATTCCCTGTGCAAACACCTGTCCCTGCGGCGTCAGATACACACAGCGCGGTTCATAGCCCACCTGCGCCACAATACTCTTCCATGCATCGTAAATGGGCTGTGCCTGCATAACCATTCCAGCTCCTCCGCCATAAGGATAATCGTCTACCTTTTTATGACGATCCTTGGTAAAATCCCGGATATTGATCACATTTATTTCAATCAGATTCTGCTCTATGGCATTTCCGATAATACTCGTATTCAGTCCCTGTATCACCATCTCAGGAAACAATGTTAAAATATGAAATCTCATCGACTAATCCCTCAATCCAGGCATCAGATATACCGTCATCACCATCTGTTCCATGTCAATATCCCGAATGCAATCCTTGATTGCCGGAAGCAGAAGCTGTGATGCACCATCCTGCTCTACTACATAGACATCATTGGCTCCGGTCTGAAGCACATCGGTCAATGTTCCCAGTTCTTCTCCTTCCGTGGAAACCACACGCATACCGATCATATCTGCAATAAAATATTCATCTTTCTGCAGTTTCACAGCATTTTTCCGTGTCACATACAAACTTTTTCCACGAAACCGTTCCACTTCATTAATATTTTGAAACTCTTTGAACTTCAGAATCACCATCTGTTTAAAAAATTTCACCTGGCAGATATGAAGTGTCATTCGTTCTTTCCCGGTATCTAAAATAACCTCTTTTAATTTCTTAAAACGCTTCACATCATCCGTGGTAGGAAATACTTTAACCTCCCCGGCAATTCCATGTGTGCTTGAAATCACACCTACCTGTAAAAATTCTTCCATATTCTCCCTTTCAAAAAAAGGGACATAGTTTAACACCATGTCCCTTATCGCCTTTTACTGTACGATCTCTACGATAACTTTTTTGTCCTCGCGAGATGCAGCAGCTTTCACAACAGAACGGATTGCTTTCGCAATTCTGCCCTGCTTACCGATCACTTTTCCCATGTCGGCCTGTGCAACATGCAGTTCCAGAACGGTTGCCCGATCTTTTTCTGTCTCTGTCACAGTAACTTCTTCAGGATTGTCGACTAGTGATTTTGCAATTACTTCTACTAATTCTTTCATCACGTTTCCCTCACTAATCTATTATTTCTCGATACCAGCTGTTTTTAAAATTTTCTCAACTGTCTGTGTAGGCTGTGCTCCGTTTGCTAACCATTTTTTAGCTGCTTCTTCGTCTACGCGGATCTCAGACGGCTCTTTTGTCGGATCATAATATCCAATCTCATCGATGAATCTACCATCTCTCGGGCTTCTGGAATCTGCTACTACGATTCTATAAAAAGGAGCTTTTTTCTGTCCCATTCTTCTTAATCTGATTTTAACTGCCATGTCATTTCACCTCCTCAATTTTCTACTTCACTGCGCATACGCGCTATATGGTTAAAAAGGAAACTTGAAATTTCCAAATTTACCGCCACGTTTACCTTTGCCCATCATACCGGGCATCTGTTTCATCATCTTGCGAGCCTGCTCAAATTGCTTTACCAGACGGTTTACTTCGCTGATATCCACACCGGCACCTGCCGCAATTCGACGTTTTCTGCTTGGATTGATCAGATTTGGATCTCCACGCTCCGCCGGAGTCATAGAATAAATGATTGCTTCAATACGCGCCATCTTCTTCTCATCCATCGCATCTTCAATCTGCTTCATCTGTGCGCCGCCAATTCCCGGCATCATACTCAGGACATTCGCAAAACCGCCCATCTTCTTCATCTGACTCATAGAATCCAGATAGTCATTGAATGTGAATTCTGCTTTTCGGAAACGTTTTTCCATCTCTGCAGCTTTCTCATCATCCATCTCTGCCTGCGCCTTCTCGATCAGAGTAAGCACATCACCCATTCCAAGGATTCGGGAAGCCATTCGTTCCGGGTAAAACTGTTCCAGGTCAGAAAGCTTTTCTCCCATACCAGCATACAGAATCGGTTTGCCGGTTACCGCACGGATAGAAAGCGCGGCACCACCTCTGGTATCGCCATCTAATTTCGTGAGGATCACTCCATCAATTCCGATTTTCTCATCAAAGGTGCTTGCTACATTGACTGCATCCTGACCAGTCATGGCATCTACTACCAGAACCGTCTGCGCTACATCCACATTTTCTTTAATCTCAATCAGCTCATCCATCATATCTTCATCTACATGAAGACGGCCAGCCGTATCGAGAATGACAACATTATTACCGTTTTTTGCTGCATGCTCTACCGCTGCTTTTGCAATATTGACCGGTTTATGTCCGTCGCCCATGGTAAATACTTCCACGCCCTGTTTCTCACCGTTAACCTGTAACTGCTGGATCGCAGCCGGACGATAAACGTCGCAGGCAACCAGAAGTGGTTTCTTTCCTTTGAGTTTGAATTTTCCTGCAAGTTTTGCAGTCGTTGTCGTTTTACCGGCACCTTGCAAACCAACCATCATAATGATCGTCGTTGCCTGTCCCGGACGAAGTTTTAACTCTGTTGTCTCGGAACCCATCATTTTGATCATCTCTTCGTTTACGATCTTAATGACCATCTGTCCCGGATTCAGACCATTCATTACGTCTGCACCAATTGCACGTTCCTGTACAGATTTTACAAACTGCTTCACCACTTTAAAGTTTACATCTGCTTCCAGCAACGCCATCTTAACTTCCTTCAGAGCAGCTTTCACATCTGCCTCTGTCAGCCGGCCCTTGCTGCGCAGGTTTTTAAATACATTTTGCAGTTTTTCGGATAAGCTGTCAAATGCCATACTTATAATTCCTCCAAAATCCGTCCGGAAATCTGATTGATTTCCTCCATTGTCTGTGCAATACAGTCCTTGTTATAATGAAGTGACAGATCACGAATCTTTGAAACATCTTCTTTTGTCTTCCAGAACCGTTCTACCAGATGAAGTTTTTCTTCATATCCGGCAAGGATCTTATCACATCGCTTCACCAGATCATGTACACCCTGACGGCTGATCCCGAGTTCCTCGGCAATCTCACTCAATGACATATCATTCAGTACAACATCTTCATATACACGTTTCTGATGCTCTGTGAGCAATTCTCCATAAAAATCATACAAAAAGACCTGACGTCCAATTTTCTCCATGTCAATCACCTTTGCTAGATTATCACAGTTGTTTTACCCTGTCAAGTATTTTTTCTTTACACTTATACGTTTTTTCTTTTTTCCGCTTCTTTCTATAGGAAAACTGAAAAAAAAACAATTTTTTTCTTGACTTTAGTGTGGTAAATTGATAACATGTTAGCATATTCAAACAAAGAATTACCAGAGGAGAGAAAAAAAGATGAAAAAGAAATTATTGGCATTCGTTCTTGCTGCAGGTATGGTTGCTTCCATGGCTGCATGCGGAAATACAAACAGCAACGGATCTGCTTCCGTAGATAACAAAGATGCTTCTGCCACAGCGGAAAACCCAGACAGTGATCTGGCTTATGTCAAAGACAAAGGTACTTTAGTAGTAGGTATCACAGACTTTGAGCCAATGGATTATCAGGATGAAAATGGAAACTGGATTGGATTTGACGCTGATCTCGCATCTGCTTTTGCAGAAAGCCTTGGTGTTGATGTTGAATTTGTAGAAATTGACTGGGATAACAAGATCCTTGAGTTAGACGGTAAAACAATCGACTGTGTATGGAACGGCATGACATTAACGGATGAAGTGACAAGTTCCATGTCCTGCACAAACGCTTACTGCAACAATGCACAGGTAGTCGTGGTTCCTTCCAGTGAGGCAGATAAATATCAGGATACAGACAGTTTAAAAGATCTGACATTTGCAGTTGAGTCCGGAAGTGCCGGTGAAGCGCAGGCTAAGGAACTTGGTTTAAACTACACAGCTGTTACTGCTCAGTCTGATGCATTAATGGAAGTTGCCGCAGGAACTTCTGATGCTGCTATCATCGATTCTCTGATGGCAGGTGCAATGGTTGGTGAAGGCACAGGTTACGCAAACCTGACATACACCATCGGCTTAAATGATGAGGAATACGGTGTTGGTTTCAGAAAAGGTTCTGACCTGACAGAAGAATTAAACAACTTCTTCAAATCCAGCTATGCTGACGGTTCCATGGAGCAGATTGCTGAGAAATATGGTGTACAGGCTGCAGTTGTTGAGCAGAAATAATCCTGTTATAACCAAGTGGATATTCGCGATCCGCTTATGCTACTTATCCACAACCAAATAAGCACTATGTAGTTTTATTTGGTTCCATACTTGTTTTGTTGAGAAATTTTTATTTATTGAGATTTGTAAAATTAATAGTGATTTTTAATTAAAGACAGAGAGCGGAGTTTCCGCTCTTTGTTGCGCATAAAACTATACAGTTCACACGTTTCTCATTCAGGCATGAACATTACCTGAGTACACATAATGCATGAACTGTAATAAAAATACTTAGAGAAAGCAGGAACTATCATGGATTTTTCACAGCAGCTGCCGATTGTCATTCATTCTTTAAACATCGGCTTTTTACAGACACTAAGACTTTTTGCGATCACCCTGATCGGCGCATGCCCCCTCGGTCTTGCAATCTGTTTCGGTTCCATGTCCCGTATCAAACCAATCAGTGCTTTTTTCAAACTTCTGATCTGGGTTGTTCGCGGTACCCCTCTGATGATCCAATTACTGATCATCTACTTTTTCCCGGGACTGGTATTACATAACCCAATCTGGGGTGGTGGCGAAACCGGCCGTTTCCTCGCGGCATCCGTATCTTTCATTCTGAACTACGCATGCTACTTCTCTGAAATCTACCGCGGCGGTATTCAGAGTGTACCGGTAGGGCAGGAAGAAGCCGGACTGGTTCTTGGTATGACAAAATCCCAGATTTTCTTCCGGGTAAAATTATTACAGATGGTAAAAAGAATCATCCCGCCAATGTCAAACGAAATCCTGACTCTGGTAAAAGATACTTCTCTCGCACGTATCATTGCACTACAGGAGATTATCTGGGCAGGACAGGCCTTTATGAAAGGATCTCAGGGTATTTCCGGTCAGATCTGGCCACTGTTCTTCACAGCCATCTACTATCTCATTTTCAATGGTATTCTGACAGTAGTACTTGGAAAATTAGAAAAGAAACTGGATTATTTCAGATAAAAGGAGAAACTGATCATGAAAATTTTAGAAGCAGAACATATATGCAAATCCTTTGGGCAGACCGAAGTACTGAAAGATATCAGCTTTTCTCTGGAAGAAAGCCAGGTACTTTCTATTATCGGTTCTTCCGGAAGTGGAAAAACCACGCTCCTGCGCTGTCTGAACTTTTTGGAACACCCGGACAAAGGTATTATCCGTGTCAAAGATAAAACCGTTTTTGATGCAGCAAATCCAACCACAATGCAGGATGCGGAAATCCGTAAAAACCGTCTGCATTTCGGTCTTGTTTTTCAGTCATTTAATCTCTTTCCTCAATATACAGCGCTGAAAAACGTTATGCTGGCAAAGGAATTGCTTGCAAAAGAACGTCCGGATTACAAAGCACACAAAAAAGAAATCCATGACGAAATCGAAGCACAGGCAGTCGGTCTGTTAAAACAGATGGGACTTTCCGAACGGATCAATAACTACCCGCATCAGCTGTCCGGTGGACAGTGTCAGCGTGTGGCCATTGCCCGTGCACTGGCGATGCAGCCGGATATTTTATGCTTTGATGAGCCGACTTCAGCTCTTGATCCAGAGCTGACCGGAGAAGTATTGAAAGTTATCAAAGAGCTGGCAGAAACCAAAACGACCATGGTAATTGTAACACATGAGATGGCATTTGCCCGGGATGTGGCTGATCAGGTCATTTTCATGGATGATGGTTATATTCTGGAACAGGGAGATCCTTATCAGGTATTTGAACATCCGAAAGAAGAAAGAACACGACAGTTTCTCTCCCGCTTCCACGAAAACGACTAATTCTTGTTTAGGGTAATTTGGAACAAGCAGAAACGAACTCCAACAAGAACCTGAAAAATTTTCTGTGACCACTG
>CAKRKO010000090.1 GCA_934358495.1 uncultured Eubacterium sp.
CCATTGTGCGGAACATGTCTTCGTCTGTTAAAAACCAGTCATCACGTTCTACATAGATTGGCTCCATCATATTGACTACGTCCAGTGGCATATTTTCTGCAACATCTTTCTGGAACTGACGGTATAGCTCGGAGTTCATAAATACATCATAGTCCTTCTCCAACTCTTCGCCTTTTCCGAAACGGCATGGTCCTTCATAGTAGTACTGGTGTACAAGACCGATAAATACCGGACGGACATTCAGTTTTACATCAGTAATTTTTTCAATCATGATTCTTCTCCTTTACATTTCGTTTTTTGATGTTATAATGATGCTAATTGAAAAATATAGGAAAGAAAAGCGAAGAAAACTGCTAATATCATTCGAAAATGGAATAGATAAGAAGAAGAAACAATAAAATGTATCAAAAAACGACATATATTCGAAAATGGAATCATATATGGCATTTTTTTCTTTGCCTGGAATAAAACATACAATTTTACTATGATTCAAGAATGCTCTTGGCATTCTCGCTGCGAGATGCATGTTATGCAATGTATGACAGATTTTTCTGTGCATCTCTGCAATCATAAAGGAGGGAACATATGGAGCCGAAAGAATATCCCAAAATCAACATGTTGCAGATCCATTACTTTTTGAAAGTGGCGGAGAAAGGCAGTTTTACCAGTGCGGCGAAGCAGTTGTATACGACCCAGTCGACGCTTAGCAAGACAATTATCTCAATAGAGCAGACGTTGGGACTTACGCTTTTTATCCGCAGTCACAAGCGGCTGATTCTGACAGATGCAGGAAAACATCTGTATAAGAAGTGGAAGCAAGTGCTGGAAGATTTTGATCATTCTGTGGAGGAATGTCGGATTTTACAGAGTGGATATCAGAGTATGCTGTCCATCGGGATGCTGGATTCTCATGATCCGGAGAAATTTGCCCTGCCGCAGATCAGGAATTTTATGCGGCACAAACCGGATGTGTATCTGAGTATTCACAGCAATCCCGTAGAGGTAATCCGATCAGAAGTACTGACCGGACATCTGGACCTGGGTTACACGGTATTGTACGATGTGGAACAGTTGCAGACGGAGGAACTGGATTATTGCGTGATCAATATTTGTCCTCATAATGTAGGTATGCTATCCAAAAATCCGTTGGCAAAGGAGGAACTGATAGAAATAAAAGATTTGGCGAAATATAAATTTGTTTCTATTTCACCACTTTATACGCCAAGTTATAATGGCATGATCGAAGCTTTGTGCCATCAGGCGGGATTTGAACCGAATTATGTGCGATATACAAATAATGCGACATCACTGCCTTTTAACCTGATGTCAGAGCAGGATATATTTTTGTGTGACCGTAATTTCAGGGGATATGCAAATCCGAGTTTTGGGGAAGTACAGTTCCGACCGGTGGCAAATACCAGAAGCGGTGTGGCGCTGATCTGGCGTAAGGCGAATAACAAACCGGAGTTAAAGGAGTTTATTGACAGACTGGATGTCAATCCGGATATGTGGTTTTGAACAATATGAATGTACTCTCAGAATTCTTCATTTAAAAGATTCCGAGAGTACATGTGAGTAAAAAGGAGAGAAAACATGCGTACATGGGAGGAAATTCGGGAAGATTTTCCAATTTTAAAAGAAAAAATACATGGAAAAGATCTAATCTATCTGGATAATGCGGCGACGACACAGCTTCCGCAGCAGGTGCTGGATTGTTTTGTGGAGCATTACACAAAGTATAATGCGAATGTGCATCGTGGAATCCATTATTTAAGTGAACAGTCCACGATGCATATGGAAGCAGTGCGGAATAAGCTAAAAGATTTTTTGCATGCAGAGGATCAGGGAGAGATCATCTTCACTTCCGGAGCGACGGATTCTGCAAATCTGGTGGCGCAGAGCTTCCTGCGTCATGCATTGCAGCCGGGCGATGTGGTGCTCTCCACAGAGCTTGAGCATCATGCCAACTTTGTTGTGTGGCAGCAGGTGTGTCAGGAATGCGGAGCAGACTTTCGTATGATTCCAACCGTGGATGGCGAATTGGATATGGATGCAGCACACAAGATGCTGTCAGATAAAGTGAAATTGCTGGCAGTCACCGCTGTATCCAATGTAACGGGAACCGTGGTTGATATCGAAACACTGATCGCATGGGCGAAAGAATATGAAATTCCGGTGTATATTGATGCTGCACAGGCGGTGCGCCATCGAACTTTTGACTTGGCAGGATTGCAATGTGATTTTCTTGGCTTTTCCGCCCATAAAATGATGGGACCGACGGGTGTCGGCTGTCTGTTTGTACGTGAAAAATGGCTGAATGAAATGCAGCCATATCGTTACGGTGGCGGCATGATCGACATTGTGACAGAAGAAAAAACAACGTTTGCCAAACTTCCGGCGCGGCTGGAAGCAGGCACACCGAATTACAGTGGAATCATCACCTGGGGCGCGGCCCTGGATTATCTGATGGACATCGGAATTGAGCGAATGGCTTCCTATGAAGAAGAGCTGATAAAGAAGGCAGAAGAAGTTTTAGAGGCTATTCCACAGGTGAATATATTGGGGCATCCAAAACAGCGGGCAGGCTGTATTTCCATTCAGATCGATGGTGTGCATCCTTACGATTTTGCAAGTATGATCGACAAATATGGTGTGGCAGTGCGGACAGGAAGTATGTGTGCGCAGCCAATCGTGAATAAAATGGGATTAGACACAGTGATTCGTATTTCTCCGGCATTTTACAATACGATGGAAGAAATGGAAAAACTGGGCGAATACACAGAAAAAGTAATTGCTTTTTTTGAGAGGATAAAACGATGACAACGGAGCAAATACGTACATTTCTGGCGGTTGCAGACTGCCTGAATTTTACAAAAGCAGCAGAGCGATTGTATTTGTCTCAGCCTACCATTAGCAGACAGATTCAGTCACTGGAAGAAGAATGCAAGACCCCACTTCTGGTTCGGACGCGAAAAGAGGTGCGCCTGACACCGGCCGGAGCTATTATGGTCAGTCATCTGAAAAATTCGCTGGAAGAAATTGAGGCCGGACTAGAAGAGATTCAGGCTTCCAGTAACGGTATTACAGGAAAAATTAATATCGGCGTGTTGGAAGGATTTGAGACAGAACCACGGGTTTTGAAACTGCTGGTTGAGTTTGGAAAAAAATACAGTGAGCTGACAGTTAATATCAATTACTGTTCTTTCGGCGAATTGCGCAGGGGGCTGAAGGATGATAAGTATGATTTGATTTTTACGATGGGATTTGAAGCCAAAAACCTGCCGTCGACATTGTCAAGAAAGTTGTGTCAGCTTTCTTCCGGAATCATTGTGTGTGCCAACAGCGCTCTGGGAGAACGAGATGATTTAACAATTTATGACCTGAAGGATGAGACATTTATTGCACCGGATGAGAAGGATTCCCCGTTCCGTCTTGAGGATACAAATAATCTGTTGAGTCACTATGGATTTCAATGCAAAAAGATGAAGTATGTGAAAAATCACGAATCCCAGCTGTTAAATGTGGCAGCCGGAAACGGTGTTGCATTTGCGTGCGGTGATATTCCGCAGGTGAAAAACAGCATGCTGTTTCGTTTCCTGGAATTTTCGAAAGAAGAGCATGTGCTTCATATGATTTATGCCTGGAAAAAAGAAAATTATAATCCGGCGTTGGCATTATTTTTGAATGGATTGTCAGAAGAAGACGAAAGTTAATATATCAGATGTGAGAAAAACTCCTGAAAGGATGATGATTCTGAGATAGCAGAATTACGATCCTTTCAGGAGTTTTTTGCGAACTTGTCCGCTTTATTAGTGACAGCAAGCGGCGATTTGGTTGCGCAAAATATACATATTACCGATAGAGATGCTATGAATTTTATGCAGATTGTGTATAAAATGATTACTTATTCTCATTTCACTGGGAGGAAAGTTTTGTGCTATGGTAAAACCATGCTAAAGAAAAACAGTGATTTGTAAGGAGGTACAGCATTTATGTATGATGTAAAAAAGAGTATTGATGTGGAATTAAATGTTCAGCTTGTGTACACTGCGCTCATTCATGAGTATGCATATGAAGGACCATGTCGTTTTGGTCCGCCAGAAGCATTGACACAGGAATTTGATCTGATGAACCAGGCTGAAATTTTCAAAATGTGGACACAGGGATATGGCGGAGCGCTCAGCCATATACCGGGCATTCATCTACTTGATCCTTTATATATCAAAATGTCAGATGAATTTTTCATCACAGAGGAAGAAGAACAGAAACTGGTAGATCGAGTTGGAAAAGCAGATATCTTTATTTTTACCGGAATGCGTGGAGAATGTATCATGAAAGAATTTGCAATGCGCTATCATGTACCGGTAGCCGGCGAAGGAATGTTCGCATCTACAATTGAGCATGCGGTACTGAATGCCAGAGGTTATGAGAGTTATGCAATTCTGGATCTGCCGGATGCCATCCGTCTGCTGAAAGCACTTCGTACCAGAAAAGCACTTGCACACACGAAAGTGCTTGGTGTGACAAGAAATAATTCCCACTACTCCATGGGTGGACAGGATGCCTTTATCAGTAATGATATGGTGACAAAAAAACTGGGCGTACGTTTCAATTATTTCAGTTTCCATGAGTTTCTGGATATGATGCATGTCAATGAACATGGAAAAAATCATACTTTACCGGGACGTCAGGTATACAATCTGACAGATAAAGACATGGAAGAAGTAAAAGCATGGTCAAAAGAACTGGCTGATGGTTCTGTTGAAAATGATGTGCAGGAGCATTACATTGAAAATTCAGTCAAAGCAGCAGTGCTGATCCAGAAATTATGCGAGCATTTCGGATGCAATGCGTTTACAGCAGTATGTCCGGATGGATGTGCAACAAGAAGAATGAATGAAGAGCAGTTTACATTCTGTTTCAGCCACTCTCTGTTAAATGAGATGGGAATCCCATCTGGTTGTGAGTACGATCTGCTTGGTACATTATCTATTGCAGCACTTGCAAATCTGACAGGAAAAGCACCATATATGGGAAATACACAGCCATGTATCTGGAGAGGCAAACAGGTAGAGGGTGAATTTGCCGGAATTGGTTATATCGAAGACATGGATCGCACACAGAATTTCTACTACAGCGGACATGCGACACCAAACCGTCTGATCCACGGATTTGATTCAGAAAAAACAGCATATTCTCTGCGTCCATTTACACATAGTGGCTGGGGTGCAACTATGAGAATTGATTTTTCACAGTTCAGAGGAGAGACAATTACTCTGATGCGTTTTGATCCGTTATGTGAGAAAATCATGGTTGCAAAAGGAACGGTACTTGGCGGTTTTGGTTATACAACGACCGGCTGCAGCGAAGGTGTTTATTTTGAAGTTGCAGATAAATACGAATATTTCCACAAACAGGCTAAATTCGGTCTTCATATGCCACTTGTATTTGGAGATCATATCGAAGATGTCAAAATGCTTGGTGAAGTACTTGGAATGGAAGTAGTGACTGCATAATGCGAAAAGCCATCAAAGAAAAGATTTTGCAGCAGAAAAAAGGCAGTCAGTTTTATGTAAAAATGATCTGTGAGGGGCAAAGCAGCCTCTCACGGGAAGTTTTTGGAAGGTTGTTTCTGCAGTATATGTGTGCCAAATTTTTGCTGGAACCGGAAGAAATAACAACCGATAATTTCTATGAAATCTGTCAGATTTCTGCAGAAAAAGCGGCAAAACGTCCACATGGAGAACTGGATGCAGCGGAGGCTGCGTCAAAATGCGGTGGTGCAACGACTGCAATGAACAAAAAAATACTGTTTTTGTTGGCGGTAAACCGGGAATATGGTATCAATGTAACAGCAGAAGACAGTGTGCGGATTGATACATTTACACAGCTGTGTGATTGTATTTATCAGAAACTGGAGGAGAAGCAGGTATGAGTGAACAGAAGCGGGAAAGTATGAAGCAGATAGAAGACGATATCCTTGCCGACCTTCTGGAACTGGAAGATCAGATGAGCCAATATACATTTCTGGTAGAATGCGGTCTGGAATTGCCGGAATACCCGGCAGCATTAAAAAAAGATGAATATTTGATCCATGAATGTCAGGTCAACACCTGGATGCATCTGGAATGGATCGATGATTGTTTAAATTGGCAGGGAATCAGCGATTCCCTTGTCATTTGTGGAGCATTATCGCTTCTGATGGAGATTTATAACGGAAGAACAAGGGAAGAAATTCAGAACTTCCATTGCAGCATATTGGAACAGCCCTGTTTCCGGGTGCATTTTGCACAGGAGCAGTTAAAAAGACTGGAATATATGGTTGCAAAACTATATGAACATAGGTTGCAAAGCGACTGCGTTTATGAGCAAGTAGCAAAAGCGGATTGTGAATGTCCGTTTTACAAATAAAAAGACAGAGATTCGGGAAAGTATTTTTGTCAGCCAGAAGGCGGAGGAACGGAGGATATTATGGAAACTAAGAAGAGTATTGGTTTTGGATTCAGAGGATGGCTTTTGATTATTGTATTGTTTTTCGGATTTATGATGTTTCAGGTATTTACAAATTATCCGTTAAACATTCTTGCTGATTTTTACGGCGGGGCTGAGAAGGTAGCAATGCTTATGACAATCGGAACCGGAATTGGAATTGTTTTGCAGATTGTTATCTCAAACTTTATCGGAAAGATAAAAAGTATTAAAAAGCTGACAGCGGTCATCGGTCTTATAGCGGTTGTGGCAGCATTTGGAGTTGCAAGAATTCCGTTTGTACAGCAGACTGTCTGGTCCGTAGTATATTTGATTGAAAACGTTGTAGTTACAATGTATGCATTATTTTTCCTGAGTATTATTGCAGGTCAGTGGTTCCCGACCAGAAAAGGAACCGTTATGGGTATTGCAACCATCGCTTATCCGGTAAGTAATGGTGTGATCGGATTTTTTGCAGCTACTGTTATGGGACCGCTGGCAACAGGCGGAATGCCTGCAATATGGAAAGGTTTTTTGCCATTCCTGATTTTAACAACACTGGGATACATTTTATTCCTGATTTTTGTAACCGATTATCCGGAGCAGTGTGGTACGTATCGTGATAATAATAAAAATATCACACCGGAAGTTGCAAAACAGATGCTGGAAGAAGAAATCAAAAATAAACAGACAACTGTATGGACCACCGGTCATATTTTCAAAAGCCGTGATTTCTGGTTTGCAGCAGCAAGCTGTGGACTCCTCATTATGGGTGCTGTTGGAACAATGACACAGTCCAATGCAATTATTTCATCATTCCCAGAGTTAAATTATACAATCATTATGCTGATGGTTGCGATATTTGGAGCAATCGGAAGCTGGCTTCTGGGTGTGTTTGATACCCGGTTTGGAACAAAGAAATCTATGATCATGGCAATGATCCTTATGATTTTATCCGGTGTGTGCGGTGCACTGGCAACTGCAACAGGAACAGGTGCGCTGGTTGTTATCGCACTGATCTTTGTAGCTATGTTTATGGGAGCATCTTCAAACTTTACAGTATCTGTAGCAGCACAGTATTGGAGACGAGAGGATTTTTCCGGTGTGTTTGCCTGTGTAAATCCGGTTTCCAACATTTTCAATGCAGTTGCACCAACCATCGTTGCAATTTTGATCGCAAGCGTAATGGGCGTGCGTGCAGTATTTATCTTTCTGATGGTTGCGGGAATCATCGGTCTGATCCTGATGCTTGCATTTAATAGTGCACATGTAAAAACTGTGGATGATACATATCGTAAAGCAGCCGGAAAACCATTGGATGATGCATTGGTTGGAAGAAAATAACCGAGAAATTCAGTCTAATACCATAAATCACTATCGAAAAGGACAGCACCTGCGCGTGCTGTTTTTTTCTGCATGGGAACCGGTTGTAATTAATAAAAAGTTTATAGAAAATTCCTTGTGTCATGGCGAAATTGCGGTATAATATAGAAAAAGTTATCATAATTAATGCAGAATTTCGCAGATTTTTACTGGTTGAATCTGCAATGATGCAATGAACGTGCACAGAAAGGGGTTTTGAAAATGGCTTTTTTTGACAAATTAGGAAACACAATTTCAGCAGCAGGAAAAACAGGATTAAGCAAAGCAAAGGAAATTAAAGATACAGCGCGAATCGCATTAGATATCCAGGAACGCGAAGGTGCAATCCGTAAACTTTATCAGGATCTGGGTCAGGCATATTATCATGCACATAAGGATGATGAGGATTCCGAATATACACAGATTGACGAGATTAAAGCAGCGTTTGAAGAAATCGGTGAACTGAAAGCTGCGAAAGATGGCATTCGCGGAATCAGAAGATGTCCGGAGTGTGGCGCAGCTATCGCTGATGATGCGAATTTCTGTTCCTCCTGTGGTGCAAAATGTGAGAAACCGGAGCCGGAAGTATATGAAGGTGAAGTAGTAGATTCTGAGGAAGAAGCAGATGAGGAAACTGCGGAATCTGAAGAAAAGGATGCTCCGGTAGAAGACGAAGAGAAGACAGAAGAGTAAAAAGTGATTCAAAAATCCGTTTGACTTTTTGAACGCAGGTCGCAAAGCGACTGTGTTCATGAGCAAGTAGCGAAAGCGGATTGCGAGTGTCCGCTTTACAAACAGAAAATATAATGATTATAAACGAGTAGCGAGTAACAGTAAATCCAGTTTACCAGCTACTCGTTTTTCTATTTGGTAGAAAATTGCATCGAATTTCCTATCAAATGAAAAGCACTTCGTGCAGACTTATTAAATCTGATATTCGCAAAATGAGTGTGTAGCCTGCCAGCGTAAGTCCGGCTTATATGACAGAACCACATTTTTTTTGATGCAGAAAAGGGAGAAATGGAAATAAAGTAGTAAAAATGTGAAAAAAGTGTGAAATTAGCACTCGTCTATCGACATGGCTAATAATGGGTGCTATAGTACAAATAGAACAAAGGAAGAGAGAGAAAAGGAACAAAAAAAGTTCCGAAGATCCTAAAATCCAATACTCAATGAGAACAACACTTCGGCTACTCCGAATGTGCAGACAATAAAGACAATTAGTGAAAGGAGTAATGACTTATGATGATGCCTAGAATTTTTGGAGAAAACTTATTTGATGATTTTATGAACGACTTTGCATTCCCGGATTTTACAGACAGTGCAAATATTGAGAAAGCTTTGTATGGTAAACATGCTAAAAACATGATGAAGACAGATGTCAAAGATACTGAAAACGGATATGAAGTAGATATCGATCTTCCGGGCTTCAAGAAAGATGAGATCACAATGAAACTGGAGAACGGTACATTAACCGTCAGTGCAGCAAAAGGTCTTGACAAAGATGAAGAGCAGAAAGATAAGAAATATATAAGACGTGAGCGTTATGCAGGTGCTATGAGCAGAAGCTTCTATGTGGGCGAGCATGTAGCAGTAGAAGATATCCATCCGAAATATGAGAATGGTATTTTAAGCTTTACCGTTCCGAAAAAAGAGCAGAAAGCAGTAGAAGAGAAAAACAAATTTATTGCCATTGAAGGTTAATCTGAACGCAGATAAGATAATTGAATCTTAAATGAACTCTCCCTAAATAAAAATCCCTGGCAGGAAATAGATCCTGCCAGGGATTTTTTGATTTGCCAGGAAATTACGATGAATTTTCTATCAAACAAAAGCACTTCGTGCAAACGATGCGCACTCGCACGAGAAGAAATTATCTCAGTCGAGAAGACTCCCACTTCTGCAAGTGGTGAGTAATAACAAGTCTTTCTCAGTGGGAGTACAATCTC
>CAKRKO010000091.1 GCA_934358495.1 uncultured Eubacterium sp.
TCATTCAGCATAAAATCTGCTTCGCCCATGGGCATGCCATAGATCAGCTCCGACAGATCTAACTGTTCATATGTTTCTTCATTTTCTGTATCCGAAAATGGTTTTTCCGGCAGATTATTTTTGCTCATCGGCTGCTGCCTCTGTCGCAGTCTCTGCGTCGGTTTCTTCCGCATTCTCTGCAGCTTCTTCGCCTTCTAATGTCTCATCCTCTTTGACTTTTGTAATGCTTGCCACCGTAACGTCATCTTCCATGTTGATCAGTTTCACACCTGATGTGACACGGCCAAGGATAGAGATATCGCTGACTTTCATACGGATGATGATACCTTCTGTATTAATGATCATGATTTCATTTTCATCATTTACGGCTTTCACTCCAACCAGATTTCCAGTTTTTTCTGTGATCTTATAGCATTTTACACCTTTACCGCCACGGTTCTGAGCAGTAAATTCATCGATGGAAGTACGTTTTCCAAGTCCGCGCTCGGACACGATCAGCAGATGCTCACCCTGCGTATTGAGCTGCATGCCGACTACTTCATCACCGTCTGTCAGACTCATACCGATAACACCCATAGATACTCGTCCGGTGCTTCTTACATCGGTCTCATGGAAACGGATACACTGGCCATATTTTGTCACAAGGAAAATATCCTGTGAATCATCGGTAAATTTAACCTCGATCAGTTCATCATCTTCTCGTAAAGTAATGGCTGCCAGACCTGTCTTTCTGACATTTGCATAATCAGTGATGGATGTCTTTTTAACGATACCTTTCTTGGTAGCCATAAACAGATACCAGCCCTCTCTGTAATCCTTGATCGGAATAACGGCAGTGATCTTCTCACCTGGTGCCAGCTGCAGCAGGTTAATGATGGCAGTTCCACGGGCTGTTCTGCTTGCTTCCGGAATCTCATAAGCCTTCATACGGTATACTTTTCCGGTATTTGTAAAGAACATCAGATAATGGTGGGAAGTTGTCATAAACAGCTCCTCGATATAATCATCATCGATCGTCTCCATACCCTTAATACCACGGCCGCCACGATGCTGTGCACGGAAGTTATCCGCGCTCATACGTTTGATATAACCAAGTTTTGTCATGGCAATAACTGTATTTGTCACCGGGATCAGATCTTCCATGGAAATATCGTACTCATCATATCCGATGGAAGTACGTCTGTCATCACCATATTTTGCACTGATGACCATGATTTCTTCTTTGATCACACCAAGCAGTTTTTTCTCATCTGCCAGGATTGCTTTCAACTCGGCAATACGTGCCATCAGATCTTTGTATTCTGCTTCCAGTTTCTCACGTTCCAGACCAGTCAGAGCTCTCAGTCGCATATCTACGATTGCCTGAGACTGTGCATCGGTCAGACCGAAACGCTCCATTAATTTTGTTTTTGCTTCCTGTGTCGTGCGGCTTCCACGGATGATGGCAATCACCTCATCAATGTTATCCAGCGCGATCAGTAAGCCCTGTAAAATGTGGGCACGCTCTTCTGCTTTGTTTAATTCGTATTTGGTACGTCTGGTTACGACATCCTCCTGATGTCTCAGGTAATGTTTCAGCATATCAAGCAGGTTGAGTACTTTCGGCTCATTGTTGACCAGAGCCAGCATAATAACACCAAAAGTGTCCTGCAGCTGTGTATGCTTAAATAACTGATTTAAGATAACGTTCGGGTTGACATCTTTTCTCAGTTCGATACATACACGCATACCCTGACGGTCAGACTCATCGCGGAGATCTGTAATACCATCCACACGTTTATCTTTCACCAGCTCAGCGATTTTTTCAATCAGGCGGGCTTTGTTTACCATATATGGAAGTTCGGTAACAACGATACGGTTTTTGCCATTTTGCATCGGCTCGATATCTGTCACGGCACGCACACGGATTTTACCACGTCCGGTACGATAAGCTTCCTCGATACCTGCAGTACCAAGAATCATACCTCCGGTCGGGAAATCCGGACCTTTGACAACTTCCAGAATCTCTTCGATGGTAGTGTCTCTGTCCTCTTCCACGCGATTGTCAATGATTTTTACAACAGCACCGATAACTTCACGCAGGTTATGTGGCGGAATGTTTGTCGCCATACCTACAGCAATACCTGTAGTTCCGTTTACCAGAAGGTTCGGATATCTGGAAGGAAGCACTACCGGCTCTTTTTCTGTCTCATCGAAGTTTGGCTGGAAATCAACGGTATTCTTGTTGATATCTGCCAGCATTTCCATTGAAATCTTACTCAGACGTGCCTCTGTGTAACGCATGGCAGCTGCGCCGTCACCGTCCACAGAACCAAAGTTTCCGTGACCATCCACCAGCGGATAACGTGTAGACCAGTCCTGAGCCATGTTTACCAGGGCACCATAGATGGAACTGTCTCCGTGTGGATGATATTTACCCATTGTATCACCGACAATACGCGCACATTTACGGTGTGGTTTGTCAGGTCCGTTATTCAATTCGATCATGGAGTAGAGAACACGGCGCTGTACCGGTTTTAATCCGTCTCTGACATCCGGAAGGGCTCTGGATGCGATTACACTCATGGCATAATCAATGTAGGATTTCTCCATGGTTTTTTTCAGGTCCACGTCGTGGATCTGATCAAATATCTTGTCGTCCATTTATATTCCTCTCTTTGCTGCGGGAAAATGTTTTTATTTTTACGAAACTGTTGTGAAAAACCACACGCAGACACGGACGATTTTCTATCTTCGTTGCGCCGCTTGTTTCCGCCTCCTCACGCGAACTCGCTTGCAAAATCAGCAAGCTCAAACACACTCACGGAGGCGGGCTATGCTCACTCCGATAACGAAAATCGCCCTACCGTCTCGCTTAGTGGTTTTTCACTTCCAGTTTCTGTATAAAATTCTATATTTTTCTTCTTTTCCCTTACTACGTTTCGTCTGTCACTTCGCTATTTTTATACATCGAGATTTTCAACATACTTCGCATTTGCTTCGATGAAGTCACGACGCGGCTCTACTTTATCTCCCATCAAGGTTGTGAAGGTCAGGTCGATCTCTGCGGTTGCTGCCTCGTCCATGGTGACACGGCGCAGGATTCGTTTCTCCGGATCCATAGTCGTCTCCCAGAGCTGTTCCGCATCCATCTCGCCCAGTCCTTTGTATCGCTGGATCTTGTTGCTGGAATCACGGCCTACTTCTGCCAGAATAGCATTCAGCTGTTCATCACTGTATGCGTACCATACTTTTTTGTTTTTCTCCAGTTTGTATAATGGCGGCTGTGCCAGATATACATAACCCTGTTTGATCAGCTCCGGCATAAAACGATACAGGAACGTCAGCAGTAAGGTACTGATATGCGCACCGTCCACATCGGCATCGGTCATGATAATGATCTTGTGGTAACGCAGTTTTGTGATATCGAAATCTTCATGGATACCGGTTCCGAAAGCAGTGATCATGGCTTTGATCTCGGCATTTCCGTAGATTTTATCCAATCTCGCTTTCTCCACGTTCAGAATCTTTCCACGCAGTGGAAGGATTGCCTGTGTCGCACGGCTTCTTGCAGTTTTTGCGGAACCACCGGCGGAATCACCCTCTACGATGTAGATCTCGCAGTTTTTCGGATCTTTATCGGAGCAGTCTGCCAGTTTTCCCGGAAGGGACATTCCCTCCAGAGCGGTTTTTCTTCTGGTCAGATCACGGGCTTTACGGGCTGCCTCACGGGCACGCTGTGCCAGCAGGGATTTCTCGCAGATAGTCTTTGCAACCGTCGGATTCTGCTCCAGGAAGTAAGTCAGCTGCTCACTTACAACGCTGTCTACCGCACCACGGGCTTCGCTGTTTCCAAGTTTCTGTTTTGTCTGTCCCTCAAACTGAGGCTCAGAGATTTTGACACTGATGATAGCAGTCAGACCCTCACGGATATCTTCACCGGAAAGTGCTGCTTCATTTTCTTTCACCAGTTTGTTTGCCTTTGCATAAGAGTTAAATGTCTTTGTCAGGGCATTTCTGAAACCGGCCAGATGCGTACCACCTTCCGGTGTCGTGATATTATTTACAAAACTGAAGGTTGACTCGTTATAAGAATCATTGTGCTGCATTGCAACTTCTACATAAACACCATCACGCTCACCCTCACAGTAAATAACATTTTCATACAGAGCTTCTTTACTCTTGTTCAGATACTGCACGAACTCTTTGATACCACCCTCGTAATGGAAGGTTTCTGTGCGCTCCTGGCCCGGTCGTTTGTCAGTCAGAATAATGCGCAGGTTCTTGGTCAGGAATGCCATCTCACGCAGACGCTGACGCAATACATCATAATCGTACACCGTATCCTCAAAAATGCTTCCATCCGGAGAGAAGGTTACTTTGGAACCGGTCTCTTCCACCGGGCAATCACCAACAATTTTCAACGGATACATCGTTTTGCCGCGCTCATAACGCTGCTGGTAGATATGTCCGTCTCTGCGCACCTGAACTTCCAGCCAGTTAGAAAGGGCATTTACTACGGAAGCACCTACGCCGTGCAATCCGCCGGATACCTTGTATCCTCCACCGCCGAATTTTCCACCTGCATGTAAAATGGTAAATACAACCTCTACGGCAGGTTTCCCTGCTTTGTGGTTGATATCTACCGGAATTCCACGTCCGTTATCGGTAACGGTAATGGTATCACCTTCGTTAATATCTATCTTTATCTCCGAGCAAAATCCTGCAAGTGCCTCATCCACAGCGTTATCCACAATCTCATATACGAGATGATGAAGTCCGCGGGATGACGTACTTCCAATATACATACCCGGTCTTTTTCGTACTGCTTCGAGACCTTCCAAAATCTGAATCTGATCTCCACCGTATTCTGTACTCATTCCTGTCCTCCTACTGTTCTGCTATCGTGCCTTCCCTGACGAAAAACACTTTATTTATGTGAAATCTATTTTTAACAAATTCATCCAGACCTGTGCATGTGATGATGGTCTGAATATCATGGATGCTGTTCAGCAGATAATTCTGCCGGTTGCTGTCAAGCTCTGACAGCACATCATCCAAAAGCAACACCGGCGTATCATGGATCAACTGTTTTACCAGCTCAATTTCTGCCAGTTTTAGTGAAAGTGCAGATGTCCTCTGCTGACCCTGGGAACCGTATTTGCGGATATCCGTCTCATTGATCAGGAAAGAAATATCATCCCTGTGCGGTCCGTAAGACGTCATTCCCATTTTCAGGTCTTTCATGCGGGATTCATCCATGCGTGCCTCCAGCTCCTCCGCCATTGCAGATGGTTCATATACAAGCTGTAAGGTTTCTTTATTTCCGGATATATTTTGATGGATTTCCCGAACCATTGCATTTAATTCCTGCAAAAATTCCCGTCTGCGCTGAATGATCTTTGTTCCATAGTGCACCAGCTGCTCATCCCATACCGGAAGCGTTGCTTCCAGATCCGGTCGAAAATGGATATCTTTTAGTAACTTGTTGCGCTGCTGCAAAATTTTGTGATATTTCGTCAGATTATGCAGATAAATACTGTCCAACTGACTTAATTCCATATCCATAAATCTGCGGCGCCCCGCCGGTCCGTCTTTGATAATATTCAAATCCTCCGGAGAAAAAACAACCAGATTCAGTATCCCGAACAATTCTCCGGCTTTTCGAATTGGAATGCCGTTCACTGCAATTCCCTTGGCACTGTTTTTCTTCAGATGAATATCGATCCGGTTCTCCACACCATTTTTTTCTACGATAGTGCGGATATGTGCCTCATCCGCATCAAAACGGATCATTTCCCTGTCCTTGCTGCCTTTGTGGGACTTTGTAGTTCCGCTGACATACAGGGATTCCAGCACGTTTGTCTTTCCCTGGGCATTATCTCCGTACAAGATATTGGTTCCGGCATCAAAAGCGATGCCAAGAGCCTGATAGTTGCGAAAATTCTTTAATTCCAGTGATTTTATAATCATTTGCCGATCTGAACACTCTCTCCGTTAAATGTGATGATATCCCCTTCATGGAGCTTTTTGCCGCGCTGGTATTCTACTTCTCCGTTGACCTCTACCTGTCCATCCTGGATCAGCATTTTAGCATCCACGCCGGAACCAACCATACCGGCAAGCTTCATGGCCTGGCCAAGTTTGATAAAATCATCTCTGATGATAACTTTTTCCATCTGTCTCTCTCCAATCCTCCGCTTATATACATGGGCTCCCAAAACGGTTCCTCAAATAAGCGTCTGTTTTCTGTAATATTCCTGCCACTTTCCCTTATACCGTTGCAGCATTAAAGTTAACCGGAAGGATCAGGTATACGAATGTACCTGCGTCATCCTTGATAAAACAAGGGGCCTTCGGGTTTACCATGTATAAAGTAACTTCTTCTTCGTCAATAACACGCAGTGCATCGATGAAAAATTTCGGGTTAAAGCCGATCAGAAGGTCTTTTCCCTCTTTCTCGATCTCAATTTCCTCGTTCATGGAACCTACGAAAGAATTAATCTTTAACTGCAGGCTTTTGTCCTGAATATTCAGGATGATCGGTTTTTTGTCACCCTCGCGGATCAGCAGTGTTGCACGGTCGATACAGCTTAAAAACTCACGCTTGTTAATTTTTACCTTTGTATCATAAGCAGAGGAAAGCATCTGATCAATGTGGAAATACTCGCCCTCAATGAGTCTGGATACAACCTTTGTCTGATCAAATTCAAATAAAATATGGTTGTCCGCAAAGAAAATATCTACCATATCCTCTGCTTCGCCGGTGAGTATTTTGCTGATTTCCTGTAAAGTCTTGCCCGGAACGACTACTTTTAACGGGCTGTAGTTTTCTTTTAACTCGATATTTCGGATAGAAATACGGTGTCCGTCCAAAGATACAACTCTCAGGTGGTTTTCGTTGATTTCAAAAAGCTCACCGGTCATCAGTTTGTTTGTATCATTATCTGCAATAGAGAAAATTGTCTGGCGAACCACATCTTTTAATGTAAACTGTGAAATGCTGATAGACTCATTTTTCTCAATATATGGCAAATAAGAAAAATCTTCACCGGATTTTCCAACGATATTAAATTTTGCTTTCTCGCAGGTAATCGTTGTCTGGAATGAATCGTCGGATTCGATCACAACATCATTATCCGGAAGTTTACGGACGATCTCAGAGAAGAATTTTGCATCCAGTGCGATGATTCCTCTCTCCACGATTTCTCCCTCAATGACTGTCTCTATGCCAAGTTCCATATCATTTGCAGTCAGCTTGATCTCATTTGCCGATGCATCGATAAGGATACATTCCAGAATCGGCATGGTTGTTCTGGACGGAACAGCCTTGGATACAATACTGACACCCTTTACCAGGTTTGCTTTTGAACAGATTAACTTCATAATGTGAATAACTCCTTTCAGGTATCATAACTTCTCGTAGTATATCTATATATAAATGGTTTTCGTCGTAATCGTCTTAGGGACTGTCGATAAGTGTATAACACCGCAAAGCCTTACGTTAAGAGGATTACTGCCATCATTCTTTTCTCTTTTGCTGTGAATAATATGTTAAATTCCGGGTATACTATGTGGATAAGCTCTCATGTTTTGTCCTGTAATCAGAAATTTTCCTCACATAAAGAGCCTGTTTTAGCATGGATTGACCTTTTTCCGGATGGTTATCACCGTCCGTTCGACAGACTTATCAACACTGATATCATCTGTCACTTTCTTAATTCCGTGCACCACCGTGGAATGATCTCTACCGCCCACCGCTTTTCCGATGGTCTCCAGGGACGCATCCGTCATATTTTTGCACAGATACATGGCAATCTGCCGTGGTTTTGCCACATCATTACTCCGGGATTTTGATAAAATCTGATCCATGGTAATGCCAAAATGCTCCGCAACCACTTCCACGATCAGCTCCGGTGTCACTTCCAGTGGCTTATCCGGGGAAATAATGTTCTGCAATTCTTTCACCGCGATCTCCATAGTAATATCTGTCTGCACCAGGTTCGCGTAAGCGATCAGCTTATTTAACGCGCCTTCCAGCTCCCGGATATTTGACTTAATGTTCACCGCAATGTAATTTAAAATCTCATCATCCAGTGCAAAACCATCCAGTTCCTCTTTTTTCCGCAAAATGGCCATACGGGTTTCATAATCCGGTGCTCCGATGTCTGCTAAAAGTCCCCATTCAAACCGGGAACGGATGCGCTCTTCCAGCGTCTCCATCTCTTTCGGCGGCCGGTCACTGGATAAAATGATCTGCTTTTTGGCCACATGAAGTTCATTGAAGGTGTGAAAAAATTCTTCCTGTGTGCTTTCTTTTCCTATGATAAACTGCACATCATCGATCAGCAGCACATCAATGCTGCGATATTTTTCACGGAAACGGCTCATTGCCGTATTATTTCCATTTCGGATCGCTTCAATTAATTCATTGGTAAATGTTTCCGATGAAACATACAGAACCTTCTGTTCAGGATGTGTGGACTGAATAAAATGTGCTATGGAATGCATCAGATGTGTCTTGCCAAGTCCCACGCCACCATAGATAAACAGCGGATTGTATACCTCTCCGGGGGATTCCGCCACAGCCAGTGCCGCTGAATGGGCAAACCGGTTATTATTTCCCACCACAAATGTATCGAATGTATAGTTCGGATTCAGATTTGACCGTTCCGCTTCTTCTGTCGTAGCACGCCGTCTCGGATGCGGCATTTTCAGCTTCTTCGCCTGTTCCGGAAGAACAAATTCAATTTCATATTCCGTTCCTGTGATCTCGGCCACTGCAACCTTCAGCGGAAGGTAATATTTCCTATTAATATAGGTAAGCCCCATCTGCTCACTGGACACCAGAATATAGATGCGTTCGTTCTGAATTGCGAAAATCTGCAGTGGCTTTAACCACGTATTAAAAGAGATATCCGTCAATTCATGCTCCCGTTTCACAGTCAGAAGAATCTCATCCCATTTCTCTTCGACCAGATGCATAACACGCTCCATTTCCTTTTTCCGGCTCTGTTTTTCATCTCTAACTGATTTGAGCCGGTTTTAACAATTTACACTATCCATTTTCATTTCATTATGCGCTGGATAGTTGTCCAATGTCTATGATAACTCAAATCGCGCCATTTTTCAATGAAAACTTCATATCCGCACAGGAGTACATGCACGGGCAAAAATGGATTTTCGGGCATTTTACACGCTTTTTGAAAACTTTTCAAATTTCTATTGACTTGTCAGACATTATTTGCTATCATCGGAAATGATGCTACGAAGATTGGAGGTGTATCACGATGAAAATGACTTATCAGCCAAAGAAGAGACAGAGAGCGAAAGTTCACGGTTTCAGAAAAAGAATGAGTACAGCAGGCGGAAGAAAAGTTTTGGCCGCTAGAAGATTAAAAGGAAGAAAAAAATTAACAGCCTAGGCCACAACGTTTGTGGTCTTTTCTTCTCTTTAAACAAATTGTTTTGAGATCAGAGGACAGAAAACATGCATTTTTCAGAATCATTAAAGAAGAACAGCGACTTCCGGAAAGTATACCGGGAAGGAAAATCTTATGCAAACAGACTATTGGTCATGTATACACTGAAAAATGACTCGGACAGAAACAGATTAGGAATTTCCGTTAGTAAAAAAGTTGGTAACAGTGTTGTAAGACATCATATTACCCGATTAGTAAGAGAAAGTTACAGACTGCACGAAGAGATGTTCCATAGTGGTTGGGACATTGTAGTCATCGCAAGGGCAGGCGCAAAAAACGCATCATATCACGAAATCGAATC
>CAKRKO010000092.1 GCA_934358495.1 uncultured Eubacterium sp.
ACCGGCATATCTGAATCACTGCCCATTACAATTCCTACTTTAGCCATTTGTATGTGCTCCTTTCATCCCTCATGTAAATATGAACTATTCAGAGCCAAGCAGATTTATAATAAAAGTGTGAATCATGCTGGCATGAATGAACACTTTTTATTGTAAATCTATTTGGCGAGAAGCCACATCGAGATGTAGCGTAGCGAAATCGAGATGGCTCTGAATAGTTATTGTGTCTGTTGTTTACATCTTACCTTGAATTATGCAAATTTGCCAATTATATATTGTTATATTTTTTATAAGAGTGCCTAATATATGTTACTTGTTTCATTTGTTTTTCTAATGATTTAGTAACGGCTCATTCAGTTCTTCCGCACCTTCTACCTGAAACAGTCCGTCACGGATAATGTCTGCCGTACTGCCGTCCGGACGGATAACTGTAATCGCACCAAGTTCATCATATGGAATGGTAATATCTGTGTGGCAATTGAAGTATGCCTTTGACATATCTTCTTTGCGAAGCAGACTCTTCTCATTATCACGGGCAATAATTTCCTTGCCATTTGGATTGTATACAGCAGTATCCTCTGCATGAGAATAACAAGTATCACCAACCGCAAAATGCGGACCGGTTTTTTCTGCGATCAGGATCGGCAGTTTTGCTCCGATCTGATATTCTTTCGCCATACGATATGCTGTTGTATTTGTTCCGATAGCAAACTCACCCATCGGCAATGTCTCATGACGCATTAAAATATTGTCACGGATATAAGCCTTGTTCTGTGCCTCATCCGCAAAGTTTCCACAGTTGTAACTTTCAATCATGCCGTCTTTGAACACAACCTCCAGGTCAAGATACTGCAGACCATTTAGGAATACTTCCGATACATGCAATACTCCATTCGTTCCTTCCAGAACCGGGGAAGTAAATACTTCACCAACCGGGATATTCACATCTGCCACACAGTTTTCAAAAATAGTCTGTTTATCCGGATCCGTCAGCGGATGAAGTGCTACCGTCAGATCCGTGCGGTTGCCGCCACGGCCGGTAATGTGTACTTTTGTACCACTGTCCAGTACGTCAATGATGCACTGCTGCATTTTCTGATATTTCGCATAATCCAGTGTGTTGATCACAACGGTCTCTGCAAAAATTTCCTTAAACTGATCACCAATCTCCGGAATCGGATAAGCAATGATCGTAAAACTCCGTTCCTCACCCTTAATATACTCATTTGTAATCTGACCTGACATGGAAGCGTTGTAAACAACCAGCTCCTGCTGACGGTCATGGTAATGGATCGCTGACTCTTTTTTCTCTGGTGAAAACGGCTCTTCGCCAAAAACTTCCAGAACAGCCGGTCCGCCGTGCTCCGCTGCCTGAATCTTATGCTGCTCAAATACAGTGCGCAGCACTTCCAGACGACGCTCCACAAACGCTTTATCAAAATAGAAAGCTTTATCTTCTTTATGATCAAAATCATATTGACGGTTTACACTGGTTGCATAAGCACAACGTTTAGAACCACCACGGTTATTGAAGGAAGAGGACGGCTCTCTGCTGATGGTCGCCTGCAGTCCGATTTTTTCAAAATTTTGGATGGCTGCACGGATCATGCGCTCAAATCCAACCTGATAATGGATCTGAACCGTCTTTTTCTTCTTGATATCTTTACCGGTGATCTCGAATCCGATGCGGTATCCTTCCGTATAAGTATCTGCCATGGACTGAATCTCTTCCTCGGAGAGTTCATTTAAAAATGCTGCAATTCCAAGTTCATTTTCTCCGATATAAAAGCCATACTGATACAGATAGGTGAGATCAGACAGATCTGCTTTCATAATAATATTTTTGTACAGATTGTCCACCGGATCAATCATTTCACGAATCTGATTTTCCACAAACACCTCACTGTAATCATGGAAATACCAGTAGATCGTCTGTTTTGCTTCCTGCAGGTCTTCCTCTTCAAAGCAGTTATACACCTGTACAAACAGCTCCAGCAGTAAAGTCAATTCTGCCAGTTTTCCTTCAAAAGCATAAGCGATCGCCACATCCAGCTCTGCACGAAGGAAACTTAACAGTTCACCTTCTTTTTCTCCAAATACAGTAACTGCATACGCCGGATTTGCATAACTATCCTCATAATAAGCCGGGAGCATATGATGATATAATTGCTCCTGATCTGCCTTACAAGTTTCCAGGCTGCGCTGCTGCAAAGTTCCGTCTTTTGCCATCTGACACAGTTCCATTGTCCTTTTCAGATAAGTTGCTGCCTCTGAAAAATATCCCTTATAAAGTTCCGGAACCAGAGGTTCTTTGCTGATTTCCTCCACACGCTCTGCCACCAGTTCATATCGTTCTTCAATTGTCTCGTCTAAAAAAGTATTCCAAACGCTGTCACCCATATTATCTAATCTCCTGTTAATTAATCAAACCATATATGTACAAACCACCAAGACCAACGGTCAGCACTGCGCCAAGCGCAATACCAAGTCGTGGGGGCAGTGGTCTGATCTTCGGCTCCTTCACTGCGAAAATACCGCAGATCAGTGCACCTAGTGCCAGGATCAGTCCGACTAATCCCAGGCCACCTGCTTTATATCCGCCTTCACCGGACGCCCGAAAGGACTGGCTCACTGCGGTACAAAATACCACTAAGGCCGTCATTGCTGTAAAAAAAGACAAAATCCCGGTAGGGGAATGTTTCAAATCCCTCATCCGGGTCTTTCGTGTCCGGCGAAAATATTTTCTTCTGTTGCTTGCCATACATTGCCTCCTTAATCTTTTTGCATTTTCAGCCTTCTGGCATCGGCATCCCGGTCCCGCTTACGCTGCATCAGTGCATAGACCAGATACCCTAATATTCCACCGATTGTATTCAGGAAAATATCGTCCACATCAAAACAGCCGGTTTTAGTTATGAGTTGGATACATTCCACGCTCAGACTCAATTCAAAACTCGCCAGTGCTGTGAACCAGAATTTCCTTTTTTTTCTGCCCAGGATCGGAACCAGAAAACCAAATGGCATAAAAATAGCAATATTCCCAAACAAATTGGAAATCACTGCCACTGATCCGAGAAGATCTGCATACACAATAAACCTTCGTATCTCCCTGAACGGAATTAAATTATAATGATAACTGCGCTCAATCCCGGTCCGGTCCAACATTTCTGCAAAAAACAGGAAATAAACCAGACCGGCGATATACAGCACAAATAATATTCTGCATAAAAGTCGAATTTGTTTTTTATGATTGTTTATAAACATTGCCGCAATGCTTATTTTGCGCCATACTGCTCATAATATGCGTCAATGGCGGCTTTTAATGTGTCATCGATGACAACCTTGCCATTGCACTCACGGTTGTACAGATGCTCCACCACCTCTGCCATGGTTACGATGGCATTTGTCTCAAAGCCGTACAGATCTTTTACTTCCTCAAGGGCACATTTTGTACCGCCCTTTCCAACTTCCATACGATCCAGTGAAACCATCAGGCCAACGATCTCTACATTTGCAGCTTCACGTACCTTCGGAACAGTCTCTTCCATGGATTTTCCGGAAGTGGTAACATCCTCGATCATAACGACACGATCACCGTCTTTTAAAGTACTTCCAAGAAATTTTCCTTTGTCTGCACCGTGATCTTTTGTTTCTTTACGATCTGAGCAATAACGAACCTCTTTTCCGTATAACTCGCTGTACGCGATGGCTGTTACAACGCTGATCGGGATTCCTTTGTAAGCCGGTCCGAATAACACATCGAAATCATCCCCGTATTTATCATGAATTGCTTTTGCGTAATACTCACCAAGTCTCTTTAACTGAGAACCAGTCACATAAGCGCCTGCATTCATAAAAAATGGAGATTTTCTGCCGCTTTTCAGGGTAAACTCTCCAAATTTTAAAACATCACTTTCTACCATAAATTCGATAAACTCCTGCTTATACTGTTCCATATTCATATGTCCTCCTTATTTTTAACCATTTTGGGATTTTTACTTTTTTCAGATCTGTGTTTTAACTATAAATTTCTTAATACCAAAAATTCTGCACAGATACAAAGTAAGTATACTATGCACATGTTTTTTTGTAAAGCGGACATTCGCAATCCGCTTTCGCTATTTGCTCATGAACGCAGTCGCTTTGCGACCTGTCAGTGGGAGCTTTTAACTCCCACTGACAAGGCAGAAATTTATCGGGCATTTTTCTCATCCTTTGTATATATTTTTCACATGTATGATTAGACCCATTGTATTATATTTGCAAACCTTTCATTACCTCTGCAAAAGCACGCATCATTTTAGCCGTCAGTCCCCAGATGACATGTCCCTCATACTGATAAAAACAAACTTCTTCCTTTCGGCTACGCCACTGATAATCCCGGCCGCCACAGATCAGTTCATAAGGAAAATCCTCTCCGGGTTCCACTTTTGCCCGTGTCAAATAGCATTCCGGCTCCGTATGTAAAAAGAACTCCAACGGAACTGTAAACACCTCATCCACCTCTGCCTGACTGAACGTATTCTGATATTCTGTCACTTCCACTGCAAAGGAATACATAATCAGATGGCTGCCGGTATAAAGTTTATCCATAGCTCCAAGATAACAGATCTGTTCTTCACTCAATAATAACTCTTCCTGCAGTTCCCGTAATGCCGCATCCCGCGGATCCTCACCTTCTTCCACCATACCGCCGGGCAGACATACATCCCCCGGCTGATGTGCTATGGTGGCAGCACGTACTTCAAACAACACGTCATATCCGCCGTCTGTATTTTTCAGCAATGGAATACAGACTGCTGCCTGATGGCACTGATCCATGCCGATAAACGTCGGTTCATGCTGTGCCAACGTTTCTTTTAACCACGTATACTGTACTCTTTTATTCATTTCTGTATGATTGTCACGCATTTCATTCTCTGTCTTTTGATTCTTATCATTCATCATCTACTAATTATTTGCAATACCTATATTCTACTGTTCATACTTTTTTACATCATTATACAATTGCTTTCATCGTTTCTACACAAAAAATATCATTCACTCTTTTTCTCTTTCGAACGATTATCCTGTCTCACATTTTTTATAGCCAAATTTTCTGCAAGATTTCTTTCAATCCATTTGCCGAATGACGGAGTTCCTTATTTTCCTTCTCATTTAACGGAATTTCCAACACCTGCCGCACACCATCGTCTCCAACAATTGCCGGCACACTGATACACAGATTGGATAGTCCGTATTCCCCCTGCATCAGGCTTGATACTGGCAACACTGCGCCCTCATCCCGAATCAGCGCCGCCGCGATGCGCGTCACCGCCATGGCCACACCGTAATAAGTAGCACCTTTTTCTTCGATGATCTGATATGCACTTTCACGCACCCGGCGATAAATCTGCTCCATCGCCTGTTCATGGTCATAATGGCCTCGAATTTCGCAAAAATCATGAATTGGAATTCCAGATACGTTGGCACCGCTCCACACCGCAAGTTCACTGTCCCCGTGTTCTCCAATGATCATGGCATGTACACTGGCAGAATCCACCTGCAGATGTTCACTGAGCAGATAGCGAAACCGTGCGGAATCCAACACCGTTCCACTTCCGATTACCCTCTCCTTCGGATAACCGGAAATTTTCCATGCCGCATACGTCAAAATATCCACCGGATTGCTGACGATCAATAAAATCCCTTCAAAATTCTGAGCAGTGATCTGTGGAATAATGGTCTTATATATTTCCACATTCTTATGCACCAGTGCTGTCCGGCTCTCACCGGGTTTCTGTGCCGCTCCCGCCGTAATAATGATCAGTCCGCAATCTCTTACGTCCGAGTAATCTCCCGCATAAATCTGCATCATATGCGCAAAAGGGCGTCCATGGGCAATATCCGCCGCTTCGCCATGGGCTTTTTTTTGATCTGCATCAATAAGCACCAGCTCCGAAAAAAGTCCTTTCTGCATCAGTGCAAATGCCGTGGATGATCCCACAAATCCACAACCGATGATTGCTGCTTTCTGTCTGTTCATCTCCGTTTCCTCCAGGTCAATATCTATTTTTCACAGCTTTTAAAAGTCAGAACAATGATTATCCAAAATTTCTCTTTCTCACTCATTTTTCCATTATTTCTACACTGTGACTTTTTTATATATTTTCCTGAAAATTATTTTTTATGCAGACACCACGCAACGTGATATGTATCCATTTATAAGAATACACCTAGCAGCTTCTTCGGATTTTCCCGGTAAACCAGTTCCTGCATTTCTACTGTCAGCCCCTCATCCATAGCCTCTGCCAGCTTACAACACAACGGTAGCGGCGTAAACGGAGTATCACTTCCATATAAAATATGATCCCCGGTCGTTATCTGGCAAAGATTTCCGTACTGCTTTGGCATCGCTGTTCCACCCAGATCATAATACAGATCAGCCAGACATTTTCGAATATCGACACTTCCGTCCGGGCAGAGCATTTTTGACATGGAAGCCACACGATCACTGATGATCGGCAGATAGGCCCCTGCATGCGGAATCACAAAACGGATGCCAGGATATTTGTTCAATGTGCCTGTCAGGATCAGATTCATCACCGCACGGCAGGTGTCAAAGAAAAATTCCATCATCGGATACGGCAATGTCTCATTGACGCCCTGTGGAATCGCTGCCGGTTCTGTCGGATGAATCAGCACCAGTTCTTTTGACTGGTTGAGTACTTCCATCACAGGCTCTAATCTCGTATCACCAAGATACATCCCACAGGAATTGGTCTGCAGCGCAAATCCTGTCACCTGCAGATTTTCTCTGCAATATTTTACTTCCTCTACCGCAGCATCAATTTCCGGCAACGGTAAGCTTGCCAGCACACCGATTTTTTCCGGATATTTTTTCATCAATTCTGCACCATATTCGTTGGATGCTCTTGCAACCTCAATTGCCTCTGCTGCATCTCCCATATGTAAATGTGGAGAAGAAATCGAAAGAACACTGTAGCTTATGCCAAGCGTCGCCATGGAGGAGAGCTGAATCTCCTCATTCCATTCCGGTTTTGGAAAGCCACCGTCCAACAGTTTCATTCCTCTCTTTTCCAGCATCTGATTGTACGCAGGCGGAAAATAATGTGCATGAACATCAATTTTTTCTTTCATAAAAATCTCCTCCCAGACTGTCACTCTGTTTCTTTTTTGTCACAGTGTAAAACGGACATTCGCAATCCGCTTTCGCTACTTACTCATGAACGCAGTCGCTTTTCACTGTCATCTACAATATTTCCGGCATCTATATTTTTCTTAAAAAAGTTTTCATATGCATAATCCCACAAATCCTGCGAACCTTCTGCCGTGTGTGCATTGCGCTTCATGATCTGACTCATTGCGATACCGCGTTCTTTCCAGGCCACACCTCCGTTAACCGTATTAAGCATGGCCGGCTGCAGGTTATCCATAGTATGTGCAAATTTTGCCTCCGGGGTCTTTGCCTCCTCAAATTCTTCCCAGATATCTCTCATTTTTTTCTGCTGATCCTCCGGAAGCAGCGCATAAATACGGTCTGCGGCCTGACTTTCCCGCTCATGTTGTGTTTTCTGTCTTTCCTCGTCATAAGCATATGTATCTCCCGCATCAATTTCCACGATATCGTGGATCAGAAGCATGATAACTGTCCGCAACACATCTATTTTTTCATTGGCGTATTCTGACAGAAGCACCGTCATGATTGCCATATGCCATGCATGTTCTGCGTCATTTTCCCGGCGCACATTATCCGACAATCTCGTCTGCCTCTGAATAAACTTTTCCTTATCAATTTCTTTTATAAAATCAAACTGACGTTCCAGTCGTTCTCTGTCCATCATATTCCTCCCTCTTTTTCACGATTCGAAACCCTCTTGCAGCAAGAATGCCGAGGGCATTCTTGAACTTTTTTATCTCAGTCGAGAAGACTCCCTCTTCTGCAAGTGGTGAGTAATAACAAGTCTTTCTCAGTGGGAGTACAATCTCCGACTGAGATAAACGCTCCGCGGGGGCGCACATTGTCTGGGAGACAATGGTTTTGCGCCGACCGAAACGAAGTGTAGAGTGCAGTGATTCTGAGAAGAATATGTCAGCTTACGCTGACCAGAATCACGCACCAAGTCTCACGTGCGTTCGACTTGAATTAGAAAACATCTTTTAAAAATTTTTTCCACCAAAATTGTTCGATTATTTTTTATTATATGTCACCCGCCCCACAATAGCAATTTTTTATTCATCCTATCTCTCAGTTCAGAATGAATGCTCCTCCCTTCACGAAAAATCTCCCCTTCATAACAAAATACTTTTTTTGTATTTTTCTATATGAAATAAGTATCAAATCTTGAAAAATCATAGTTAGATGATATAATAAACAATGGCTGAGTCATCCAATTTTTTTGCTCAGCGCATGACACTGAATAAATATGAACAAATAACGAGAAATGATAATAGAGGAGATTTTTATGGGTACCATTACTATTCCAAAAGGCTATAAATCTGACCTCAATCTGCATGATACTCAGATTGCGATCAAGACAGTAAAGGATTTTTTTCAGACACGTCTGGCTCAGGAGCTGAACCTTGCCCGTGTATCTGCACCGCTTTTTGTAGATCCGGCATCTGGATTGAATGACAACTTAAACGGTGTGGAGCGCCCGGTAAGTTTTGACATTGCAGAGCAGAACGGACGTATTGGAGAAGTTGTACATTCTCTGGCAAAATGGAAACGTTACGCACTGGACAAATACGATTTTGAAGTTGGTTCCGGTCTGTATACCGACATGAATGCCATCCGCCGTGACGAGATTACAGATAACATACATTCCATCTTTGTAGATCAGTGGGACTGGGAAAAAGTCATTGATAAAAATCAGCGAAATCTGGATACATTAAAAGAAACGGTTCGTCAGGTTTACAAAGTACTGCGCAAGACTGAAAAATATATGTCCATTCAGTATGACTATATCCATGAGATTTTGCCAAAAGAAATTTTCTTTGTAACAACACATGAATTAGAAGAAATGTTCCCTGATAATACACCAAAGGAGCGAGAATATTATATTGCTCAGGCAAAAGGTGCTGTCTGCATCATGCAGATCGGTGATGAACTGGAATGTGGCGAACCACATGATGGCCGCGCACCGGATTATGATGACTGGGCTCTGAACGCAGATATTGTTGTTTACTATCCGGTTCTTGATATCGCACTGGAGCTTTCTTCCATGGGTATCCGTGTAGATGAAGTTTCTCTGAAAGAGCAGCTTGACAAAGCCGGCTGCCCGGAGCGCGCAGAACTTCCGTTCCAGAAAGCAATTCTGGAGAAAAAACTTCCGTACACCATGGGTGGGGGAATCGGGCAATCCCGTATCTGTATGTTCTTCCTGCGTAAGGCACATATCGGCGAAGTACAGTGTTCTCTCTGGCCGGAAGAAATGGAAGCACAGCTGAAAGAAGCTGGCATTCAGTTACTTTAAGTTCTTGTTTAGGGTAATTTGGAACAAGCAGAAACGAACTCCAACAAGAACCTGAAAAATTTTCTGTGACCACTGCGT
>CAKRKO010000093.1 GCA_934358495.1 uncultured Eubacterium sp.
TTTGGGTTACAGGGAATCCGGCTTTATTTCGGGAATGGAGATGGTGGAATGCGAAGAAAATGCAAAAGACCTCTCACGTTTTTACTGGCGTTGCTGCTGCTTTTTTCACTGACCGGGGCATCTGTGCAGGCAGAAGAATCTGGAAATGCAGCTACTTCTGTACAGGGACAGACAGTTGTGATGCAGGAGAATGGCACGCAGAAAGAAGATGATGTGGGAGAAACAGAAACGGTTTCCACGGAAGAAAACGTGCAACAGAATGTACAAGAGATAAATTTGACAGAAATACAACAGGAAGAATTCCAGAATGGACAGAATGACAACGTAGAAGGCGAAGATACTTTGCAGGAAAAAACAAATGCTGAGACGGATCAGAAAGAAACGTTGCAGAGCGATAGTACACAGAATGCGGAAAATTCATCTGCAGAAGATGCAATAAAAACGACGGACAGCAAATCTGAGAATCGAACAGGTGAAACTGTAAATAATTCAGATGTAGAAAATAATGCATCCGAAAATGCAGCAGCTGAGGAGCCTCAGGCAGCAGGAAGTGTTTCCATTACAATTACAGATAATATTGAAAATGCCGGAACTTTAAATGCACAGGTTACCGGTGATCAGCCAGACGGAATCACACTGGAATGGTACAAACATGCGGAAGGGAGCAATACCTGGACAAGGGTGGAACACCATAAAGTAACCGGAAATTCCTACAATGTGTCGGAGGACGGAACGGCTTTGAATGTTGCGCTGGATAAAGGTGCCCGCTGTTTTTACAAGGTTCAGGTAAAGGATGCTTCCGGTCAGCTTCTGGCAGAATCAGCGGCACTTCAGATCAGCTACTACAACCAGTTGGAAAATGGAGATTTTGAGACACCGGTGACTACCAAAGATACCGGTTATCAGCCGTTTTATTCCAACGGAACCCCAGGACTCATTTGGAAAACAACAGCCAGTGATGCACAGATTGAGTATGTCAGTGCCGCCACAGATAAGTATGACAAAGATACCGGAAAGACGCATGCAAAACAGTCTCTGGAATGGCATAAGGTAGATGCGGCAGCTCATGGCACACAGTTTGCAGAATTGAATGCAAATGAGCCGGGGGCATTGTATCAGGATGTACTGACGACTCCGGGTGCAAAGCTTTACTGGCAGCTTTATCATCGTGGACGTGGCACGAAGGCGAACAGCAGCAGTCAGAAAGATACGATGTACGTGGTGATTATGTCCACAAAACTGGCAAAGCAGTATAACGTGGTTAGCCAGAGTGCAGTTCAGGATGTTATCACAAATGTGCGAAACAATACCGGTAAGTATCCGGGAGCTTCTGTGGCAACCATCACGGATGATAACGTTAAGTGGTATCGTCACACCGGGGACTATGATGTCAGTGAAAGTCAGTATCTGACCAGATTTTTCTTTGTTGCAGGCGAAACGGCCTATGACAAAAGTGGAAAAAAGGATGCAGAACCTGGAACCGTTGGAAATCATCTGGACAGCGTGTCCTTTAGTGAAACACTTCCAGAACCGAATCCGGATACTGGACATTTGCAGATTGTTAAAACCGTACAAGGCCTGACGGAAGATCAGGCAGCATCTTACCAGATGCAGGTGAAAATCACAGGACCGGATCAGAAGTCAGAAACGGTTTCCTTAAGTCAGTTTACCAGAAATGACGATGGTTCTTATTCCAGCACGTATACAAAAACCAATGTGGCAGCGGGATCATATCGCATCGAGGAAATTTTGCCGGCGGCGATTCCAAACTACCGGATCGACGTGACGTTTAATGGTACAGAGGGAACCGAAGGAACCATTACGGTGCAGGATCAGAAAACCGCGATTGCAAATATCGTAAATACTTATATCTATGATATCGTGTCACCGCCGACAGGAGTTCAGGATAATGCAATTCCTATGGGAATTTTGATGGGAGCTGCCCTTGGACTTGGTGTGGTATATCTGGTTTACAGCAAGCGTAGAAAACACCCACGTTTTTAATAAAATGAACGCAGAATAAGCATTCCCCCGCTTCAAGTGCGTAGAGCACTAAGCGGTGGGTAGGGGGATGCTTATGTCCGCTTTACCTTGCATAGTAACCAGGTGAAGGGAATGGGAAACATCTGCTTGCTATAAATGTAAGAGGGAAAGAATTGCAGTAGAAACTGGAAAGAATTATGAGAAGAAATGGAAGGAAAGTGATTTCAGAAAAAAAAACATCAGGAACCAAAACGATTGAAAAACAGGATATGGCTATTCGGAGAGAATGGCGCTGGTTTCTGATACGTCTGCTGATTTTAATTGGAATTTTATATCTCCTTTTTGGTGTTATGTTTGGAATTACCACAGTCAAAAACGAGGATATGTCCCCACGGATGAGCGCCGGAGATCTGGTGCTGTATTACCGACTGGACAAATATCCGATTGCCGGGGATGTTATTGTTTATAAAAAAGATGGTCAGCAGTACGTGGGACGGATTGTCGCGAAAGGGGGCGATTCGGTAGAAATTACAGAACAGGCAACGGTAAAAGTCAACGAGAGTGTCGTGCTGGAACAAAATATTTTTTATCAGACTCCGCAATATGAAAGTGATGTGACATATCCATTGCAATTGCAGGATCAGCAATATTTTGTGCTGGGCGATCATCGGGAAGGAGCAACAGACAGCCGCTATTTTGGAGCGGTGGATACACGTGAGATAAAAGGAAAAATTATCACTGTGATTCGACGGAATTCGCTATAGAAATGAGCGAATATTATGAGCACAGTGAAATACTCAGAGCTTATTTGATAAAAAATCATGTGGATTTTTGAGTGTATTGGCAGAACAGAATTGAATTTAAAAAGGAAGGTAAAAGAGTATGAAAAAGAATATGATCGGACGTGTATCAGCAATGACAATGGCAGGCGCAATGATGTTTGGAGGAATGCAGATTCCTGCACTGGCTGCCACAGGCGATAATGACGGGGTGGTACAGTTTCAGAAAGTGCTGGAAATGCAGAATGCGCAGGGAGCAAGTGTGCCGAATGTGACTTATACTTATAGTATTTCGGCGGGAAGCGCGATAGGTGCCACTGCTACATCACCGGAGATTAAAGCAGGTGTCGGCAAGCCAACGGTATCCGCTGTAAGCTATACAAAAGGAGATACGGTTTCTGATAACGAGGTAACAAAGAATGCATCGGTAACATTCCCGGCGGGAACCTTTACTGCTCCTGGTATTTACCGTTATGTCATTACTGAAAGTGCAAATACCAATACAGATATCGACGATGTGGATGGCAACACACGTTACCTGGATGTTTATGTAGTAAATGACAGCGATGGTGGTTACAAAATTGATGCTACGGTATTTACAGAAACTGCAGTGACACCGACTTTTGATGAGAAAACAAAACAGCCAACATATGGTGGCAAAAATGAGGAGATCACAGACGCTTACACCACTTATGAGCTGAGTCTGGATAAAGTAGTAGAAGGAAATATGGGTAACAAGAACCAGTTATTTGATTTTAACATCAATTTCAGTGGTCCGGCAAACACATCCTTTACGTTTGACGATCAGCAGATAAATCTGGATGGAAATGGAACGGGATCCGTAAGTCTGCAACTGGCAGATAGCACAGCAATTGCTGAGATCACAGGTATTCCATCTACTGTAGCTTATACCGTAACAGAGAATGTGAGCAGTTCGGAAGGTTATGATACCATATTTGCAGTAAAAAAAGGAACCGGCACTTCCCAGAATATTGCAAAAGATACCACAGAAAGCAGTTCTGAAAAAGTGACAGCAACTTCTCAGACTATGACAAAAGCGGATAATGCAGTTATTGTAACAAATACAAAAAGAACGGTATCTCCGACAGGTATTATGCTCAATGTAACTCCGTATGCATTGCTGGCAGGTCTGGCTTCTGCCCTTGGAGCATTGTTTTTTCGCAGAAAAAAATTATCTTAAGCAGTCGAAACTGAATCGACAGGAAGCAGCAGAGTTGAAAAAAACAGTGATACAAAATGACAGAAGTCCGGGAATTACAAACAAAAACGAAACAACTAAATAAAGAAAATCTGCAGAATGTAGATGCAGAAACAGCAAACAGGCACAGAATAACGTTTGCAGAAAAACTGCTGCGGATTGCGAATCGCAGTATGAATCTATTTGTTGCCTGCCTGATGACAGTGTTATTTTTGTACGGCGGTTATTCCCTGTGGGACAACTGGCGCATTTATCACAGTGCGCTGCCGGATCAGGATTTGATGAAACTGAAACCTGTAAAGGGGGAGGACACCAATCCCTCTTTGCAGGATCTGCAAAAAATCAATGCGGATGTCTGTGCATGGCTGACAGTGGATGATACCGGTATTGATTACCCGGTGGTGCGTGGAAAAGATGATATGGAATATATCAATAAAGATGTATATGGGAACTTTGCATTGTCTGGAGCAATATTTCTACAGAGTGCGAATCAACCGGATTTTTCGGATCCATATAATCTGATTTACGGACATCATATGAGCAATGGAGCCATGTTTGGTGATGTGGTGGAATTTGTGAATGAGGAGTATTTTGCCACGCATCAGACCGGAACATTATATTTGCCGGAAAAAGCATGTCCCATCACATTTTTTGCCTGTGTGGAGACTGATGCGATGGACAGCCAGATTTACGGATATATCAGTGAACCAGATATGACCGGACAGATGCAACAACTTTTGCAGTATGTTCGGGAACATGCTGTGCAGTATCGGGATATCGGCGTAACACCACAGGATTCCGTGATCTGTCTGTCTACCTGTGCAGAATCTGCCACAAATGGGAGGGTAGTACTTTTTGGAAAATTGCAGGAAACCTCTGATAACAAGCAGAAATAACTGTATTTTGAAAAATAATGAAACAGTTTCTCCAATAATCCTGGTAGAAGAAAGTGGTGTTGTTTTCGATAAAAAAGAATAGGACTAAAAATGCGTGAAAGGAGGTGCAAAATGAACCAGAAAAACGTGCAAAAAGACAATGTAACCGGAACCGGTAAAATGGTTGTTGAAAAAATCGTGGAGAGCCAAAAAGGTGGTATTTTTGTGTTAGCCATGGTTCTGCTCTTCTGGTGTGTATTGTTATTTGCGTTACCTGCCATGGCAGCGGAAAAGACCTGTGCGGTGTCGATTCCGGTGTCAGTAAAAATGACAGGTAAAGTATCTGACAGTCAGACGCAGAAGAATCCGGTGTTTACCGTGGTAATGGAGGCAGCAGATGGACGGACAGACTTTCCAATGCCGGAGCAGAACCAGATACAGATTGGGGCAAATGGGAGCGGGACATTTGATTCCATTCTGTATACAACACCGGGGGATTACAAATATCGTATTCGACAGATTAACGGTACAGATCAGAACATCACATACGATGCTGCAGAATATAATGTAACAGTCCGTGTGACAAATGCCGAAGATGGCGATCTGGAAGCCGAAATGTGGGCAGTTCATCCGGGACAATCTGAAAAACAGAGCCAGATCACATTTGAAAACAAGTGGAAAACCACAGAAACTCCGGGAACTATTGATAGACCAGTCAAAAGGACGGTAAAAACAGTCACAGCCGTAACTGCGAAAGCACCAAAAACCGGTGACATGCAGAATCCGGCACTTTATGTGATTGTAATTATCATTGCCGCTGGAGTGGCTATCAGTGTTAGTTTATATCGTAAGTATAAAAAGAAAAAAGAATTGTAGTTTACTGAAAAAAGATGAACTGAATAAAAAGATGAGCTTCAGACACGAATAATTTTCTATCTTCGCTGCGCCGCTTATTTCCGTCTCCTTCCGTGAACTCGCCCACAGCAAAAAATGCTGTGAGCTCAAACACACTCACGGAGACGGGCTAGGCTCGCTGCGATAACGAAAATTATCCGACTGTCTGAAGCTCATTTTTTTAGTTCAGTTCCTTAAGTTACTCAAATTAAGCTGTATAGTGGCTATTTAGCTATGAGTAAATAGTGTGAGCAGATTGCGAATATCCGCTTGATCTTAGATAGAAAAATCAGAGTAAGTTTTACTATGGGCATTAGTCGTTCGGCTTATAATAAAAGTGTCCAAACAGCCGTTCTGTTTTCACTACATTAATAAATGCATTCGGATCCGTTTCTTTAACAGCCTTCCGAACCTTTTTACTTTCTGCACTGGAAACGACAGAATACACAACCTGTCGTTCCGTATGTTCATAAGGCCCTTCCCCATCCAGAATCGTAGCCCCATGATTGGTTGCATTTGAAATCGCCTGATAAACCTGTTCCCCGTGATTAGTGACAATGAAAAACGTCTCCTGCTGATATTTTTTATACAGCGCATGAAGTACCTGTGTAGACGTAAACTGGAAAATAATGGAGTATAGTGCCTTGTCCCATCCAAACATAAATCCGGCAGCAACCAGAATTACTGCATTCAATCCGAGAATGATATTAAAAGCATCCATCCCTTTTTTCTCTGACAGATAAATGGAAATAAAATCTGTTCCACCCGTAGTGGAACCCATCAGCAGACAGAGACTGATGGCAAATCCATTAATAATACCGCCGAAGATACTGATCAACAGAACGTCGGAAGTAATGACAATGCCCGGAATTACATCAGTAAGTACACTGGTCAGAACGATACACAGGCAAGAGTACAGTGTAAATTTTTTCCCGATAAAACGAAAACCAATATAAATCGGAATCGCATTCAGGATCACGTTGATCACAGTATAAGGCAGCGCCAGCCCGAGGTACATCTGTGCACCACGCTGGATCAGCAGGGAAAGTCCGGTAGCACCGCCCGGATACAGACCTCCGGTGCGGACAAAGGACTTGATATTTAGTGCCATCAAAACAGAGGCCAGGCATACAACAATCAGCCGTTTGAAGTCTTTTGTCGGTTCAAATTTCAAAATAAAACCCTCCTAAATATATTGATATACCCTCAGATATTTTCTGATTGAGGCATCGGTTCCGGTCGTTTACATGAAGAAGGAATCTGTACAAAAACTGCGTTTTTACTGCTTGCTATCAGATGGTCAATGACATCCAATACATGCACGGCAAGTGTTGCATTTGCACGGTTTTCTCGGTTTTCAAAAATCGCATCTGCCATTTCAGAAGGACCAAGACCGCGGCTGTTATCTCCATAGGTAAAGCCATAGTTCAAAATCTGCGGAGCAGGAGGAGTTTCAAAATCCTTCTGTGCAGGAAAATAGATCACGTCTCCACCGAAGGTATTCGGATCGGTCAGTTTCAGTATGCCCTTTTTCCCATAAATCATAAAATGTGCCTGATCCTGAATAGTACTGTCACCGTTGATGGAAAGGGTTCCGGCAATGTTATTTTCCATTTTTAAAATAGCGAAGACCTGGCTTTCATTCGGATAGGAAAAAGTCTGTCCAAAGGATGGACTGTTTGGGAAGGTATTTGGGCGCTTGCCGGCAAGGTTTCTGACGATGGCAGATACTGAATCCACCGGACCAAGTAAACTGATCAATGCAGTCAGATGATATACGCTGTAATCGTAGCAGATGCCACCGCCCGGAGTGCAAAGGTACGGGGAGAGTCCACCGAGATAATCCAGATCCCGGTTTGCGCAGATATCAAAGGAGGTCACTTTGCCAATGAGGCCGTCATCTATGGCTTTGCGGGCAGTCTGGAACGCTGCGCCTAAGAAGGTATCCGGAGCAGAGCCAAGATACAGATGTTTTTCCTGTGCAAGTGCTAAAAGGGATGCTGCGGTTTTGGCGGACAGCGTCAGTGTTTTTTCTGTGTATACATGTTTGCCGGCTTCCAATGCCTGGCGAATTAAGTTTTCATGAGAAGAAGGCGGAGTCAGGATCACAACCATGTCAATGGAAGAATCTGATAAAATTTCCTCATAGGTACAGCCTTTGATTTCATACTTGTAAGCTTTTTCTTTTGCATGTTCCAGGTGATTTGCGCAGCAGGCAACCACGTTTAGATTGTCAAAACGGTGCACCATATTTTCAAGATAAATATTACTGATGGCACCGCAGCCAACAATAGCAACATTCATTGTTTTTTTTCTTGTATTCATATTGAAAACCTCCCAAGTATACAAATATAGTTAAAATTGTTCGGGGTGCTCCTGCATATATTGACGGAAAACTTCCAGAAAAAGTGGTACCGTCGGATTAGTTATTTCGTGTTCCCAGGCAATGGCCAGATCCAGTGTATCATTGCTTCCGTCAAGTAAAGTGAAAGCCAGATTATTGGCATGCATATAACTGCGGCTGCGATAAGGCAGGATGGAGATTCCGGTGCCGGCTTCCACTGCCTGCAATAGATTTTCATACAGGTCAAACTGTTCCGTGATGCGGGGATGAAATCCAATTTGCACACACAGTTCCATAATGCGCTGATTCATATATCGGGCGTGTTCCGGATGAAAAACCAGAAACGGTTCACTGGCCAGTTTGTCATAATCCAGGATCATCTTCTGCAGTGCCGGGTGATCTTTACGGGTAACCAGACAGAAGGAATCCGACTGGATTTTTTTGACATCCAGGGAAGCAATTTGCTGCAGATCCGGCAGCATGGAAAAATAAATATCCGCATCCTGCCGGGAGGCAGATTCTGAAATCTGTAAAGCGTCCTGCCGTATCAGTTTGATTTTTACATGCGGATAGCGAATGTGGAACTGATTTACAACATCCGGTAAAAACTGATGGGTCGGAGCGGACAGATGGCTGATGCGTAGCACGGAAGGATGCTCTTTTGCCAGGGAAAGTTTCTGCTTGGCCTGGTCCATAGCATCCAGAATAATTTTCGCATCTTCCAGGAACAGTTCACCACTGTCTGTAAGAGCCACTTTTTTTGTGTTTCGAACGAAAAACTCCGTCTCCAGTTCTTTTTCCAACATTTTAATCTGGTGACTGATGGCGGGCTGTGTCAAATAAAAATCCTGGGCTGCCCGGGAAAAGTTGCGATATTTGGCAACAGAGACAAAATAAGCCAGTTGTTTCTGATCCATAAATACCTCCAGTCTGATGGTGTAAATATTCTTTATAATAGATAGCTCAAATAATATTCACAATCAGTTATAAAATATTTTTATCAATAATGCAAAAATATCTGAATTTTACAAATAAAAATCTTCATGTTAGAATTAATG
>CAKRKO010000094.1 GCA_934358495.1 uncultured Eubacterium sp.
CAGAAAAAAGTTGCAGCTGCCGCATAGGAGTTCATAATAGCATTCTTATGGGGTAAGGGGAATTATACCCTTTTTTAGTAGAAGAATTATTCAAATAAAAATATAGTTGACGAAATTATGAATAAATGCTACACTCATCGTAAGCATTAATATTCTTTTATTCATATTTGGCGTGAGCCGGTCTTTAATCTAACATGATCAACAGAATTTCTTAATGCTTGGATTTCAGTTTTTGGTAATTTAATGAGCAGAGAGGGTTCTGGAAGTTTTTGCAGGTAAGAGTAAGGTGTCCTCTCAGACAAGAGGAGGGCTAATGGGAGTAAAAGACACAAAAGCAAAAGAATTTCTTTCAGATAATTTTCGGTTTGCGGATTTATGCAATTATTATCTGTTTCACGGAGAGACGGTGATTCGTCCAGAAGATCTGAAAGAGCAGGATACAACAGAATTACTTTCTGTATTTGGAGTAGATGAGAAGGAGATTCAGATACAGAAGTGGCGTGATATTTTGAAGCGTGTGGTAATTAAACGGACGGAGACTTGTACTTATGCGATTATCGGGATTGAGAACCAGACCGATATTCATTATGCAATGCCGGTACGAAATATGATTTATGATGCGTTAAATTATAGTAGACAGATTAATGAGGCAGGAAAGAAAAAGAAGGAAGCGAAGGATTACAAGAATTCAGCAGAGTTTTTGAGCCAGTTTGGAAAAGAAGACCGTTTGACACCGGTAGTTACGTTGACATTATATTGGGGAGCAGATGAGTGGGATGGACCGCGGAGCATACATGAAATGCTTTTGCCGATGGAAGAGGAGACAAAAAAGTATGTAGCGGATTATAAACTGAACCTGATTGTTCCGAGTGAGATCACAGATTTTCAAAAATTCAAATCTTCTCTGGGACCGGTGCTTGCTGTTATCAAGGCATCGCAGGATGAAGAAGCTACAGAGAAACTGGTTACGGATAATCCGGTTTACAAAAATCTGGAGAGAGAAGCGGTAACAACGATAAAGATGTTTACGAAATACAAACTAAATGTGGAAAAGGAGGAGAAAGAAGTAGATATGTGTGATGCATGGGAAGCTCATATGAATCGTGGAATTAGAGAAGGTAGAAAAGAGGCAATTATAAATCTGGTATTAAAGAAATGGAAAAAAGGTTACTCGGTAGAAGAGATTGCTGATTTTCTGGAAGAGGATGCAGCATATATACAGAAAATCTGTGATATTGCCTCAGAAGATGATAGTGATGAAATTGACGCTCAAAAAATTCTTGAAAAGTTAAAGTAGGTAATTACAAAGTTTACAATGGTGTAGATAAAACCTGCAATATCTACACCATCGTAAATAATAATGGAAAATTACAAAAGGAAAGTTTAATTAACGAAAAGGATACAGAACGGGTATGCTACACCAGTTTTGTATCCTTTTTATATGAACAAAATTATCGTTCTATTTTTATCAGACACCGTTTTTTGAAAAACGAAATTCTTCCGTTTGCTTCATCACGCATAACGATATCGCTGCGGCCTTCCCCATGCTCTTTATTAGATTCCACCATATAACCGGCATCGGCAAAAATTCCGGCAAGGAATGCAGGGTAAAAATTCTCACGATAATCATGGTAGCTTATGGTTTTTCGTAAAAGCTGATTCATTTCAGCAGTCAATGTAGTGATATCACCATTTCAGGCAGCCTGAAATAAAGATTCACGATTCCAGGTTTGGGCACTGTCACGAACCCGCTGAATAATCGTAGATTCATAAATCTCACGGATTTCAGTATTTGGAATCATCAGTGCGGAAGTAGCGGAAGGCAGTGTGTTGCTCAGCTTTTTATCAGGCACCATAGTCAGATATCCGGTGAGATACAGTATGCTCCAGAGATTATCTTCTGAGGAAGACTTATTGACATCTCTCCCCCATTCTATTATAATAAATTCAACAAGAATACTCTTGGTATACCAATAAAAACCAACAAACACAACAAAACAATAAGAAACAAAACTAACTACTAGGAGGGAGTTTATTTCAAAGTATTTCTGGATTTTTAAGGAGGGAAAACTGGTGAAAAATGCAAAAAACTTTTTCTCATCTCTGGCAATTTCCGGGCTGGATCAGGTGACTGCAAAGCGCAGATATCTGACAAAATGTGAGCCGAAAGTAATGGAAATCGATGACGAAGAGAAAATTGTAAAAACGGCCTGTCGTGCCTGTATCGCAAACTGTGGTGTCCTGGCGCATGTGAAAAACGGTCGTGTCGTGAAATTGGAGGGTAATCCGACAGATCCAATGAGTCAGGGACGCATGTGTGCCAAAGGTCTGTCCGGTATTCAGGCGCTGTATCATCCGAACAGAAACAAATATCCGCTGCTTCGCGTTGGTGAGCGCGGAAGCGGACGCTGGAGAAGAATTACTTGGGATGAGGCGCTGACCCGTGTGGCTGAGAAAGCCATGGAGACCCGTGAAAAATACGGCGCAGAATCTCTGTTCTGTACCACTGGAGGCGGTGGAAATCCGGAAATCTGGAGTATTGCCCGTTTCTGTAATATTTTCGGTACACCAAACTGGTATGAGCCGGGGTGTGCGCAGTGTTATCTGCCGCGTGTACTTTCCTGTGCCATGATGTATGGCGGCGCGGATTCCAGTATTGCAGATTCCAATGCGCTGGAGTTGTATGATTATGAAAATGCCAAGATCAAATGTCTGGTGCTCTGGGGCGCAGGTCCTGCTTATTCTGCACCGGCCAGCGGTGGCCGTATGGTCAACGAACTGCGTGCAAAAGGGGTAAAAACAATCTGTATTGATCCGCGTTTTACACCGGATGCGGCAAAAGCAGATATCTGGCTGCCAATCCGTCCGGGGACAGACGTTGCCCTGCAGATGGCATGGATCCGGTACATTTTAGTAAACCGCAGATACGATGAGGAATTTGTGACACACTGGACGAACCTGCCGTATCTGGTAGATGTGGAGAGCCGCTATTTTGCCCGTGCGAAAAAAGGGGAAAACGGTGCGCCGGATACATTTTATGTATGGGATGAAAAAACAGATTCCATGCAGCCAATGGAGTATCCGTTCAATGAACAATTATCTCCGGCGTTATGGGGTACTTACGAGGTAGATGGAAAAGTATACAAGACAGGTATGCAGTTGTTATATGAGCGCTGTGAGGAGTTCACACTGGAGAAAGCTGCGGAAATCTGCTGGCTGGATGCAGACCGTATCAAAGCTGCCATTGAAATGTATTTGGAGAATGCTCCAAGCGGCATCTGCCTTGGTGTGGCTACGGATCAGACACCGAACTCTGTGCAGGCTGCCATGGCTGCGGATACCATTGATTTCCTGATGGGTAATCTGGAAAAACCGGGCGCACTGATGCAGCGGTTCCGCACCAGTGGCGTGCTGAAGGTGCCGAACTATCCGGTTCCGGTTGCGTTGAAATGTCTGCCACCGGAGCAGTTGAAAAAACGTCTGGGTGGAAGAGAGCACAAGGGCTTAAGTATCTGGTATGCAGGTCATCCGGGCAGTGTACTGAACGCAATTTTGACAGAGAAACCGTATCAGCCGAGAATGTGGATCGACCGTTCCGGAAATAAACTTGGTGTACTGGCGGAATCCGGCCGATGGGCAGAGGCAATTGAGAAGCTTGATTTTATCGTACATATGTATATGTATCCGACTTCTTTTTCCTGCTACGCAGATATTTTACTGCCGACGGAAGAGTGGCTTGAGACGGATATGATCGTGGAGACCTGCAACATGCTGGTGGCAAGACAGCAGGTGGTTCATCTCTGGGAAACTATGGATGAGACACTGATCTGGTCCCGTCTGGCAAAAAAATGTGCAAAACTTGGTCATGAGATGTGTCAGAAATCCTTCAATCCGGAATTTATGGGCGATCAGCTTCCATACTGGGATTCCATGGATGAATTCTTCGATCATCTGACACCGGCCATTGGTATGACCTGGGAAGAAATGAAAAAAAAGGCGCCATTCGAGTACATGTCCAAGGAAGAATGGAAGAGCTATTATGTATACAAACAGATTGACGAAGCGACAGGGCTGCCGAAGGGCTTTGATACACCTTCGAAAAAGATTGAAGTCTATGTGGAGAGCATGATCACACTGGGAAGAACCGGTCAGCCGTTCCTGCCGATTGAGTTTGCACCGGCAGATAAGGATTATGAGCCGCTGCCGTATTATCTGGAGCCGGTGGAGAGTCCGGTGCGTGATGACGATACGGCGAGGGAGTATCCACTTGTTATGACAAACGGCCGTGTGCCGTTCTATCATCATTCCACACTGCGTAATGCAGCAGCTATGCGTGAACTGTATCCGGTTCCGGAGATCTGGATTTATCCGGATGTGGCAAAAGCGTATGGCATCGCACCGGGAGACTGGGTCTGGGTAGAGTCCAAACGAGGCAAAATCCGTGCAAAAGCGCTGGTTACAAAAGGCATCAATCCGGGAACCGTATGCATGGAGCGTTTCTGGCATCCGGAGACGATGAACACCAAGACACACGGATGGCAGGAGACAAATGTGAATGTATTGTCAAAATCCACCGCTCCGTTTAATGATGTCGTTGGTACACATACACTCCGTGCTTATCAGGTGCGTATTTCCAAAGCGGACAGTGCGCCGGAAGGCATCTGGCAGAAACCGGAAGACTTTGTAAATTGGCTTCCGTTAGGCAAAGCATAAGCTGATAAATAATTTAAGCGCCAATTTACAAATGCTCCGCAAGGATTGCAGAAATGAACAAAGGAAGATATCAGCTTTGCTGATGTTCATTTCGCAACAAGATTTGCGGGCAAATCTTGAATGAATTGGCTTCCATTAGGCAAAGTATAAGGAGGAGCGAGGAGGCAGAGGAATGAAACAATATGCAATGGTTGTAGAAGTGGACCGGTGCATCGGCTGTAAAGGTGGATGCCAGGTTGCCTGCAAGACTGAAAATGAAGTGGCTCTGGGCCGTTCCAGAAGCACATTATATCATATGGGACCGACCGGGGTCTATCCGGATCTGCAGATGTATTTTCTGCCGGTAATGTGCCAGCAGTGTGAGGATCCGAGTTGTGTGGATGTGTGTCCGACAGGCGCATGTTACAAGGATGAAGAGGACGGAGTGATCCGCATTGATCAGGACATCTGCATCGGATGTCAGAGTTGCAGGAAAGCATGTCCGTTCCATGCAAACAATTTTAATAAAGAACTGCGTGTCATGGATAAGTGTACCGGCTGTGCGCAGCTGCGGGAAAAAGGCGAGGAGCCGGTTTGCGTGAAAAATTGTTCCGGTCGCGCACTGCATTTCGGGGATATCAATGATCCGGAGAGCGAAGTATCCAGAATTCTGGCAGAGAATGAAGGTCATGTATATACATTGAAGGATGATAACGGAAATCATCCGTCCGGGCGTTTTATTTTGAAAAAACAGAACTGGATCGATATGCTTCCGTTCGAATTTGAGGAAGCACTGCGAAATGGTATTTATGAGGAGCCGGAGAGCGAAATGGCTCACAAAATTTTTGAAGATCATTTCAAAAAAGCCAAAGTCGTGCACACGGAAATGAATGAAAAAAAGGAGGCCAAAGAGGAATGAAACAAGTGGAATTAAGAAAACAGCTGGCAAAAGCCAGAGCAGGACTTTATCGTTTCCTTGGCGGTCTGTACATCATGGAAGTGGATGCGGAAACGCTGGCCAATATGAAGCAGATGCAGTTTCCGACAGATTGTGAAAATCCGGAGCTGGCTGAGGCTTATGCGTGTATGGCAAAGGCCATCGCAGATCTGAAAAATGAGGATCTGGAGGATGTAGCTGCGGATTATGCGAAGACATTTCTGGCAGCAGGAGAGGCTACCGGTGTGGCGGCGTTCCCGTATGAGTCTATTTATACAAATAAAAAACATGAGATCGGCGGACGTACCGAGCAGGAGACATTGGCTTTGTATGCACTGCACGGATGGGAGCCGAGCAAAGATATGTTTCGCACAATGAATGACCATATCGGTCTGGAACTGGAATTTATGGCAGTTCTGTGCGAGGAAGAATTACTTGCCTGTCAGACAGACAATGCGGATCGTGTGGCAATGTCAAACCGCGATCAGAATGAATTTTTATGTAAACATCTGAAATGGGCAGGAGCTTTCTGCATGGATATCAGCAAATATGCGCAGACAGAGTTTTATCAGGCAGTTGGAAAACTGACAAGTGTATTTCTGGAGCAGGAGAAAGAAATGCTGGCAATGGGAGGTGCAATATGGGATATCGCGTAGATTTTGACAAGATGAATGCTATTCTGGCTGCCTGGTCAGAAGCTTACCATATTTTTGCTCCGGCATGGGATCAGAGAAAGAAAAAAGTGCGCTACCGTGAGATTAAAACCATTGATCAGATCGTGCTGGATCGTCAGTCAGATTTTTCACCGAAGGAAGCGTATTATCCGGTATCGCAGACGATGTTTTATTTTACCGATACAGATGTGACAGAGAGTGAACTGGCAGACGATAAGGGAATTCTGATTTTTGCCCGTCCATGTGATATCAACGGAATGGCACGTCTGGACTGCATTTTCATGGAAAATGGCGGTCATGCGGATTATTTTTACGCAAGACTGCGGGAGAAAGTAAAAGTGGTTATGCTGGAGTGCCGGGAGAGTTTTGCAGATTGCTTCTGTGTTTCTATGGGAACAAACAAGACAGAGAAGTACGATGCAGCTGTCCGCATTACGGAAAATGAAGTGCTGGTGGATATAAAAGATGCTGCACTTAGCAGTGATTTTTCATCTGTATCAGCCTGCGATTTCACACCGGAATATGTACAGGAGAATCAGAAAAAACTGCACATTCCGCAGATCACAGACCGTAGTATGTTAAAACCGATCAGTGATCTGGAGTATTGGAATCAGTTTGATGAAAAATGTATGTCCTGTGGCGGATGCAATACTGTCTGCGGAACTTGCAGTTGTTTTGATACGGTGGATGTCATTTATCAGGAGGGAAGCCGAAGCGGAGAACGCCGCAGAGTCTGGTCTTCCTGTATGCTGGAGACGTTTACAGAGACTGCCGGTGGTGGTCGTGCCCGCAAGACACCGGGAGCAAATATGCGTTTTAAGGTACTGCATAAGTTTTATGATTTTGCAGACCGTTTCGCAAAGGATGGCAGTCATGGGATTGCCTGCGATGCACAGATGTGTATCGGATGCGGTCGCTGCGATATGAGATGTCCGAAAGAGATTTCTTTCTTTGATGCAGTGGACGGACTTGCAGCGGAAATAGAAAAAATGAATGCGGGAGAGGAGGCATAGTGCAATGGAAAATATTATGAAACCGGAACCGCACAAAATCATACATGTATTGCGCCAGACGGCAGCAGAGTTTACGATTCGTGTGGCCTGTGACAAAGATCCGGGTTACGGGCAGTTTTTCCAGCTGTCTCTGCCGAAAATCGGAGAGGCACCGATTTCTGTCTGTGGAAAAGGCCCAGGTTATGTGGAATTTACCATCCGTAAAGTCGGACGACTGACCGGGGGCGTGTTTGATCTGAAAGCAGGAGATACACTGTTCATGCGTGGACCGTATGGGAATGCATTTCCGGTGGAGCAGTTTGAGAACAAAAATCTGGTTGTTATCTGCGGTGGTACTGGTATGTCACCGGTAAAAACAACATTAACTCATTTTTACGATCATCCGGAAATCTGCAAATCAGTGTATCTGATTGCCGGATTTAAGGATATCAACTGTGTGCTGTTCAATGAGGAGCGTGCAAAATTTGCAGAGAAATTCCACTGTACGTATTGTCTGGATAACTCCGAAGCACCGGGATTTCATAAGGGAATGGTTACACAATACATTCCGGAGGTGCCTTTTGACAGCTTCGAGGATTATAATGTAGTCATCGTAGGCCCGCCTCCAATGATGCGGTTTTCCGCATTGGAGTGTATGAAATGCGGAGTTCCTCCGGAGAAAATATGGGTTTCATTTGAACGAAAGATGTCCTGTGCAGTAGGAAAGTGCGGTCATTGCAAGATCAATGAAACATATGTATGCCTGGAGGGACCTGTATTTAACTATACCAAGGCAAAAGAGTTATTTGACTAGATTCTTGTTTAGGGGAGTTTAAAAAGAAGCTGGAAGAAAACTCCAATGCCGGCACGACTGATTTTCTATCTTCGCTGCGCCGCTTATCTCCGACCGCTTTCGCGAACTCACCAACAGCAAAATCAGCTGTTGGCTCAGACACACTCCCGCGGTCGGGCTATGCTCGCTTCGATAACAAAAATCAGTCTATCGCCTTGCCTTGGAGTTTTGCTTCCAGCTTCTTTTATCTACGCCGTGACACGCATGCATATACTTCACCGAAGTAATAAGCACTATGCTGTATGCGCAGATTTACATATCGAAAGATGACTTGCATGTAAGCGATTAGCTATGGACGCTACCCTTGATAGAAGAAAAAAAGAACGGCTTTCCCTTTGTTACCGACGGCGAAGAACTCAAGAACATGTAGATTTTCTCCGTCGCCGGCAACAGTGTAGCCGTTCTTTTTTTCTCTTTCAAGGGCATGCCGCTGCGCGGTAGCTGAATTTCTCCCTTAGGCTCTGAATCTAAGAACATATAGCGGCTTCGCCGCCAGAACAAACAATTACGGACTGATGTTAAGCAATTATAAGTCTGTACAATAAGGTTTTTTAAACTGTTTTTGAGTTTCTCGCCGTCGGTAATCGACGTATAGCAGTTCTTTTGTATATGGTCAAGGGTGGCGTAAAT